>JAILIR010000120.1 GCA_024695185.1 bacterium
ATTAATGGTCCTTAGTCATGATGAAGAATGGAGTTCGGGCGATATATTTTTATGTGTACTAGTTGGTATATATGCATTTACAATTTTACCTTCATTTATTAGATATGGCTATACATACGATCTTGATAAAATTGATGGATACAGATGGTGGTTTTATACTAGGTGGATTTTCTTGGCTATTTTGATTGCTCCATTTTATGGGCCTGGGTTTTATTTCAAGCCTAAAAGAGAAATAAACTAATTGATGTTTTAAATATAAAGACATACATTTAGATGTATGTTTTTTTATTTATGTGCTATAATAAGAAAGGATTTATACGTTTTGTATAAGATATGGAGGGGATAAAATGAAGAAAAAACTTATACCAATTATTGGTGGAATTTGCGGAGTTCTTGCTATTGGTGGAATCCTTCTAGCAGTTAATTTAAACAAAAAGCCATCTAATAAAGCTAACGATGATCCTAGATATCAAATATATCTAAAGGCTAAAGATGCTGGTTATGAAGGAACTTATGAAGAGTGGTTATCTTCTATAAGAGGTGATGAAGTAGAGCTAAGAGTAGCTGATAATTATATTCAAATGAAATATAAGAAGGATACTACTTGGACTAATCTAATTTCGTTAGACTTATTAAAGGGTTCAAAAGGTGAAAATGGAAATGATGGTTTAACTATTAAGTCACAACTTCAAGTAAATGACGGATATATTCAGTTTAAAAACGATAATGAAACTACTTGGACTAATCTAATCGCAATCTCTGATTTAACTGGAGATAAAGGAGATAAGTTAGAGCTTAATGTTAATAATGGTTATATTAACTACAAGTATGAAAATGATACTGACTGGGTTGAATTAATTGAATTATCAACTTTAACAGGAAGTAATGGTAAAGATGGTAAGGAAGTTACTATGTCAGTAGAAAGTGATTATATCGTTTGGAAATACGATGGAGAAACCAATTGGAATAATCTAATATCACTTGATACACTTAAAGGAGATAAAGGTGCTACAGGTGATAAAGGCGAAAAATCAATGATGCAAGTAAATGATGGATTTATCCAATGGAAAAACGAAAATGATACTACATGGACTAACTTAGTATCCATTGATACTTTAACTGGTAGTAATGGTAAAGAAGTTACTATGTCAGTAGAAAGTGATTATATTGTTTGGAAATATAACGAAGAAACTAATTGGAATAACTTAGTATCACTTGAAACACTTAAAGGAGATAAAGGAGATACAGGTGAAGCAGGTGAAAAATCCATGATGCAAGTAAATGATGGGTTTATTCAATGGAAAAACGAAAATGATACTACATGGACTAATTTAGTTTCTATTGATACTTTAACTGGAAGTAACGGAAAAGAAGTCACAATGTCTGTAGAATCTAATTATATCGTATGGAAGTACGTTGGAGAGACTTCATGGAATAATTTAATTTCTATTGATACACTTACTGGAAGAGATGGTAAAGAAGTTACTATGTCAGTTGAAGGTAATTATATTGTATGGAAATATGTTGGAGATGACTCATGGACTAACCTTGTATCTATTGATGAACTAAAAGGTGATAAAGGCGATAATGGTGAAAAAGCATTATTTAGAGTTGATGAAAATGGTTATCTACAATACAAATATGAAAGTGATACAGAATGGACTAATTTATATAAACTTGTCCCAGATGTAGAAGTATTTGAAGTATTTTTTGAGGCTTACCCTGGAGAATTAGCTATTGAACCAGAAGATTTGAATCATTATAGTAAAGTAGGATTTGAGGGTGATTTAGTAGAATATGGCGGAAGGGTTTATGAACCTTATGATCCAATAGCACCAAGTGGTTATGTATTTGATGGATGGTATTATTATGATATGAAATGGTCATTTAAAGCTAATGTTGTAACTAAAGATATGGATCTTGAAGCTCATTATGTTAGAGCTAATTGTAATTTATCATTAGATAAAAATAATAATTCTGCAGGTTATGTATTTGGCAAAGGAACATATGAATATGATAGTAGTGTTACAATTGTTGCTATAACAAATCCTGGTTATACATTTGATGGATGGTATGATGGTGAAACACTAATTTCAGCAGAAAATGAATATACATTTAATATTACAGATCAGGATGTTACTTATACTGCACATTGGGCACTTAACGAATACAAGATTCTAATGGATAATCAGGCAGAAGGAGTTTTGATTAATGGCGTAATTAGTGGTAATAAATATGAATTTGGTAGTGAAATAACTTTAACAGCAATAAGTGTTCCAAGTGTTCCAAGTGGCAAAACGTTAAAATGGAGCAGTAGTAATGGTAATGTTCATTATGGTGATACATACGTATTCAATGTACCATGTGAAAATATAACTATAACAACTAATGTTGAAACAATTTATACTAGAAATGAGAATAAGATTTATTTTGGTACATATCCACAAACTTTAGTATCTGACACAACAATAACTAATTTATTAGATGATATAGCTGGTACTTTACCAACATCGGATAACTTATATAATTGGACTGATTATAATTACTATATTTCAGGAAGAGTACAAAGTTATATGTATTATCAAGACATAGATTTTAATGGTGATGGTGCATACGATTATAGAGGCGTATATTTTACTCAATACAGACCAAATGAAACTGAATTCTCTTCAACTGAAAATAATGGCTATCAAGATAATAATGGTTATTATATAAACAGTGTATATTGGTTCAGTTATGACCCTGTTGAATGGGATATATTAGAAGAGTCTGATGGAAAAGCTTTAATCTTTGCTAATTTAATATTAGATAGTCAAGAATTCCATCCGAGCCATGAATATGATACATATGACCATAATGGCGGCAATGGGCATACTAATAATTATGAATTATCTAATATTAGAAAATTCTTAAATGAAACATTCTATAAAGCATCATTTAATGATTTACAAAAAACTATAATTGAAACAACATTAGTTGATAATAGCGTTAATACAACACAAAGTAGCGAAAATAGTTATGTGTGCAATAACACAAATGATAAGTTATTCTTATTATCATATAAAGAAATAACTGAAAAATATTTTACAAACTCAAGCGATGCAAAAGCACACATAACAGAATATGCAAAGTCTCAAGGATTAAATATTATTAATCATTTGTCAAGCGAATGGGGATATTATTGGTTACGTTCACCAATTGATAATTTGCCAATAAGAAATAATTATGTTAGTTTTTCTGGCTCAACCGGTAGTACTAATGATGATAAATGTGCTCTTGGCGTTCGTCCAGCATGTTGGATCAAATTATAATAAATATTAAGAGATGATCTTTCATCTCTTTTTATTTGTCTATATAATATTAATATGTTAAAATCAAATTAGGAATTCATATAAGGGGGAATTATTATGAATAATGCTAAAAGATTATTAGTTATCTTGCCTATGCTAGCCCTTTTATTTGGCTGCAAGAAAAAAACAGATGATGATAAAAACTTAACTACTAATAAAACAACTAAAAAAGTAGTCACTACAAAGAAGAATAATCAAACAAATAATACTACTGCTAAAAAAACAACAAAGAAAAATATTGATGGGAAAGTTCATTATGAATTTGTTGATTATGATGGGACTGTATTATTAGCTAATGATGTAACTAAAGGCACAACAATCTCTCAAAGTATAATTCCAAATCCAAGTAGAAGTAGTGAAGGTAATTATTTCTATTACTTTACAGGCTGGGATAAAGAAGTTAATAGAACTATTAATGATGATGTAACTTATAAAGCACAATATGAAAAGTTAGTAATACCTTATGAGGTAAGTGGGAACAAGGCATATTTTGGATTTTACCCACAAACTCTTGTAACTGATGAATCACTTAAATCAACACTAAATTCAAGCGCAAAACTACCACAAACTAATACTAATTGGATTAGTTATAACTATTATGAAGATAATAGTAAAAGTGATTATATGTGGTATATTGATATTGATACTAATGGAGATTCTAGAAGTGATTATAGAGGAGTATATTTTACAAAATATAGACCTAAAAAAGTCACTAATCAAGCAACCCCTGGTAATTCATATGTTGATGATTATGACTATGTATTAGATGAAGTGTATTGGTTTAAATATGAAAAAGTTGAATGGACTATTTTAAAAAATGATAGCGAAAGTATGCTAATGCTTGCTGATTTAGTCTTAGATAGTCGAGACTTTTATCCTGAGCATACAAATACTCCATTTAGCCATAATGGTGCTGAAGGTTATGTTAATACATATAAGCTATCAGAAGTAAGAAAATGGCTAAATAACGAGTTTTATAACACTATATTTAATGATACTGAACAAAAAATAATTGAATTAAGTGACTTTACAACAAGAGAATATACGCAAAGTGGATCAAGTAAATCTAGTACATCAAAGGATTATGTTTATTTATTATCTGATAGTGAGTTAAATGAATATATTCCAACAGCGACTAGTAGATTAACACATACTACAGATTATGCTAAAGTTCAAGGTGTTGAAGAAAATGTATGGTGCTTACGTACTCCATCAAGTGGAAGTCCATCATTAAGTAGTACAGCCATTAGTATTCAATATGTAGATTATACTGGTAATAT
>JAILIR010000129.1 GCA_024695185.1 bacterium
TGTAAAATATAATACTTGGTTTATTCTTCTTTCGTTATTACCAATACAATAATTGTTGGCTTTATTAATAGATAAAGCTAAAGCCTTTTTCTTGTTGTTACATGAATTAAGAATTATACATATAACTAAAGTAAGTGTTATGATAGATAAAATTATTATAATTATTTTTCTCATTTTCTAAGTCTCACTTTCTCCATACTATAATACTCTGTACCTACATTAAATATCTCAAAGGCGCCTTTTTTTGTTCTTACCCAAAAGAAATATTTACTTGCTACACCTTGGTCAATATAGCCTTCTCCTTTAATGCTTATTTTAAGCATAGTACCAGGATCTACATTGGTTTTAGTACTCCAGTCAGTTCTAGTTGTCTTAGTTGATGATTCAGAATAATCAAGCTTTAATTTTACATCTAAACCAGCTTTTAGCTTTTTGATTTCCCCTTTTAAACTAGTCTCTAGATTACCTGTCACGCTAAAGCTTCTTTTGTTTATCTTTTCTTCTTTGAATTCAAAGTTATAGGTTGAAGCACTTGTTCCTTCATTCTTATACATAAATATAACTCCTTGGGTATAATATACCTTTTTATGTTTTGTGAAAAAGTAAGCATTCCAACCTGAGAACTTCTTATTATCTACTTTCTTATAGTATTCTTCAAGCTCATCATCACTAAACTCTACTAAAAGCTTATAATCCTCCTCTTCAAAACTAATTTCTGGGTATGACATATAGTCTCCACCAGATGCCTTTACTTTATTTGTGCTTATAAAAATAGTAAGCATAAATATAAAAATTGTTGCAAATATAATTTTCTTCATTTTTTTACCTCCTTAACCTATATATACGGACGAGGTATCAAAATCTTTGAAAAAAAATAAAAAAATTTTTTAAATATAAAAAAATAAGGCTTCGATTGAAGCCTTATTCAGATAGTTTTTTATTAAATTCTTCGACTGGTATAGCTTTAGAGAAAAGCCATCCTTGAGCCTTTTTACAGCCATTCTCTTCAACGAATTTTGCTTGTTTTTCGGTTTCTACACCTTCACAAATCATTTCTAGGTTAAGTGTATTACCTAAATTGATTACTGATTTTAAAATGTCTGCTTGTCTAATAGATTCTTCTATTCCTTTTACTAAATCCATATCAATTTTTAATATGTCAATATTAATAAATTTAAGTGAATTAAGTGATGAATAGCCACTACCAAAGTCATCCATTAAAATCTTAAAGCCGTAAGCTCTTAGCTTATCAACTATTTCGATAACGTTAATTTCATTTAATACGAAGGCACTTTCTGTAATCTCTAATCTTAAGTATTCTACAGGTATATTATATTTCTCTACTAAGCCTGTGATTATCTTATAGAAATCAATCGAGAATAAGTCAATTCTACTTACATTTACACTGATAGGTATAGCTTCTACGCCGCTATCTAACCAGCTTCTAATGATCTTACATACGCCTTCCCAAACAAACATATCGATGTTTACGATAAAGCCGTTTTCCTCAAAGATAGGTACATATTCTCCTGGTGGTATATAACCACGCTTAGGATGATGCCATCTTGTTAATGCTTCAGCAGAAATAATCTTTCTACTCTTTAAATCAAATACTGGTTGTAAGAATATTTCGAATTCATTCTTAGCAAGTGCTTTTTTCATCTCAGAAGTGATATTGTCATTTTCAATCATACGCTTCTTCATCTTAGCATCGCAGTAAATATAATTTTTAATGGCATTGCCTTCAATTTCTTTAACTGCGAATTTAGTTTGAATTAGTAAAGCATCAATAGATTCATAAACATCATCTATATTATATATACCAAAATATAATTTGACTTGATAAATTTGGAAGTTGCCTTTTACATAATTATCGAGTTCTTGCATGAATTTCTTCTCATCTACTCTATTAGCTCTAAATGATACAGCGAAGTCTTTATTATCAGATCTACCTTTTAGCATTCCTTTGCCAACTACTTTTATACCATTAGCAACTGTCTTTAATAATTCAAGTGCTTTCTCTTTACCAAAGAAACTTCTTATCTCATCAAATTTATATATTCTAATTACCATTAACTTATAATTCTCTTCACTATTAGAACGGAATAATTTTTCAGTTGTATCAACGAATTTATTATTGTTGAACAAATTAGTTTCCATATCATATTCAGCGATTCTCTTTAGAGTTATTTGGTAATTATATTCATCTGTATTATCAAATACTAATGCTCTAACATTAATTTCATGGTCATTTTTCCTATAAACACTTACATTTATAGAAATATGTCTTTCTTTAAAGTCTTTTGTGATTATTCTACTTTGAACATTAAATGGTTCACAGTTTTGACCATCCATTAGGCTTTTAGCGCATTCTAAAGTCTTTTTTGTAAGTAATAGTTGTGTTTCAATAGGAAGCATTTTACCAACAGCTTCTGGTTCATCTTTATCATAACCAGCTATTTTTAAAACACCTTTACTTATATATTCTCTAATAATATTTTCATCTTCAATTCTAAATGTACAAATGCCACCATTAATATTGTCCAAAACTGACTTTAACATTTGACGTTGTTGTTCATATTCAGCTAGAGCTTTTTCTCTTCTAGTTCTATCATACATTACAACAACAAATTTATTAGATGTATCACACTCAAGATTAATTATTTGTGTAACGCAGAATTCAACAATTTTTTCTTCGTCTTCTCTAAATCTTGTTAGCATTACTTTGTGTGGTTCATAATCAGCTTTAGCTTGATTAATTGTTTTAAGTATTTTAGCATTCTCTGTACCATCATATAGATTAAGGAAATCTTGAAAGTTTTTATTTCCAAATACAGTCAAGCCTTTTTTGTTTATATATTCAAAGACAGCTTCATCACCATCTATTTTTAAGAAGAATACAGGATTATCTATAGCATTAGCAATAATGAAAATTTTATTAAAATTCGTTTTAACATCATCTTCATATCTTTCTTTAATTCTTATTTCTGATAAGCTAATACGTCTTGCGATAGAATGTATATAAATTAATAAAAAATCTTCTTTAATTGGCGCTGCCAAAAATGTGATAGTTCCTGCATTTACAATTTTAGATCTCATTTTTTCATCATCTTTATTGTATATTGCGGTTAATGGCAATAATTGGAATCTTAAATCAGAATACCAATCCATAATCATCGGTATAGCCATATCACCTAATATAGTCGTATCAAGAATAATAGTAAAAATATTTTCATAATTTTTATTTAAATATCTTTCAGCGTCACTACGAGTATTCGCAAAATAAATCTTATACTCCTGATATAATGAATTCTTAATTATTGCATAATTCTCATCTGATGCGCCAACTACTAATATCGATTTAGAAAACAACCTCATAATAACGCCTCCTTTGTTTTATTTTAT
>JAILIR010000164.1 GCA_024695185.1 bacterium
AGTGGTAAAGTATATATTGTTAATACTTCAGGAAGTATTACTAATGGTAAAACAAATATGACTTATTATGGTATTAGACCAGTGATTTCAATAACTTTATAACATTTAAACGTCTAGATTATCTAGGCGTTTTTATATAAATAAAACACTTTCAAAAAATATTTTTAAAAAGTGTTTGCATTTAATACTTAATAGTATTATAATACTACTAGAGTAAAGAAGTTTTAAATAGTCCTGTGAGACTATAAAATAATTATATTTTATAAAGCGATGGCTTTTTTGATATGTTATTTATGCACTATGGGACTATACTATAGTGCTTTTATTTTTGGTTTTAGGAGGTTTTTATGAAAAAGAATTTATTCTCCTTAAGAGATTTAACAAATGAAGAAATATTTGAAATTTTAGATGAGGCTAGACGTTTTAAACGTGGTAAGGAATATCCTGTTAAAAATAAGGTTGTATGTAACTTATTCTTTGAACCTTCTACTCGTACACAATATTCATTTAATATGGCTGAAGAGAAGTTAGATATGAAGGTAATTAATTTTAACTGTCAAACATCTAGTTTAAATAAAGGTGAATCCTTCTATGATACCATTAAAACATTTGAATCATTTGGTATAGATTTATTTGTTATAAGACATTCTAAAACAAGATATTATGATGAACTTAAAAATATAAGCATCCCTATTATAAACGCTGGAGATGGAATGGGAGACCATCCAACTCAATCTTTATTAGATTTATTTACGATATATGAAGAATATGGTCACTTTGATGGCTTAAAGATTGCAATTGTTGGTGATATAAAGCATTCTAGAGTTGCTCATACAAATATAGAAGTAATGACTAGATTAGGTATGGAATGCTTCACTTCAGGACCTAAAGAATACGAAGAAGCATGTTATAAACATATTCCACTAGAAGAAGCAATTAAAAATATGGATATAATCATGTTACTTAGAATTCAAAATGAAAGATTAGGTAGTTCAGAGCACTTACAAATGAGTAATGCAGAATACCTAAAGAACTATGGCTTAACAATGGATAAAGTAAATAAAATGAAAGAACATGCGATTATAATGCATCCAGCACCATTTAATAGAGGTGTTGAAATAGATGATGATGTCGTTGAATGCGATAAATCAAGAATATTTAAACAAATGACTAATGGAGTATACATTAGAATGGCAGTAGTTAAAAGGAGTTTAGGCTTATGATCACATTAAAAAATGGTAATGTATTAATTGGCGAAAACTTAATAAAAAAAGATATTTTAATTAGTGAGGATAAAATAGTTAAAATAGATAATTCCATTAATGAAGGAAAAATAGTTGATTGCTCTAATTTAACTATCTTACCATCATTTATAGATTGTCATGTTCATTTTAGAGAACCAGGCTTTGAATATAAAGCAACAATCGCTGAAGAAGCAAAGGTTGCGGCTAAAAGTGGTTATACTGATGTATTTATGATGCCTAATTTAAAGCCAAGCCCTTCAACATTAAAGGATGTTAAATTATTAGATGATTTAAGAAAAGATGCAATTATTAATTGTCATATACTTGGAACAATTACTAAAGATGAAAAATCTGTTGAATTATCTGATATGGAAGATATCAAAAAATATGTAAAAGGTTATTCTGATGATGGTAAAGGCGTTAAAACAAGTGATTTAATGTATAAGGCAATGATTAATGCCGCAAGCTTAAATCGCCCTATTATTGCCCATTCTGAGGATGAATCCCTATTATATGGTGGAGTTGTTAGAGAAGGTATTTGGAATAAAGATCATTTAATTCCAGGTATACTTGATATTTCTGAAACTGCTCAACTAGCTCGTGATTTAGTATTAGTTGAAAAAACTAATTGTCAATATCACTTATGTCATATATCTAGTAAATATTCCCTAGAATTAATCAAGTGGTATAAAACTAGATGTAGAGTAAGCTGTGAGGTTACACCACATCATTTATTACTTAATGAAATGGATTTAGTTGATGATGGAAGTTTTAAGATGAACCCACCACTAGCAAGTGTTGAAGATCAAAAAGCTTTAATAGAAGGAATTAAGGATGGATCAATAGATATTATATCAACTGATCATGCACCTCATTCTAATGAAGAGAAGTCAAAAGGCTTATTAAACTCACCTTTTGGAATTGTAGGCTTAGAAACAGCATTTCCACTATTATATAAGAGATTTGTTGATACAAATGAATTAAGCTTAAAACGCTTAGTAGATTTAATGAGTTTAAATGAAAGTAAGCTATTTAATTTAGATAGCCATGAAATAATAGAAGGTAATAAAGCAAACCTAGTAATAATAGATTTAAATAAAGAATTTACTATTACACCTGACTTTATAACAAGCAAGTCAAAATCTAGTCCTTTTATAGGTATGGAAGCCAAAGGATTAGTTAAATATACAATACTTAATGGAGGAATAATTTATGAAGCTTAAGCTAGTATTAGAAAATGGTTTAGAGTTTTCTGGTTTAGGTAATGGATCAGAAAAAATCGGAAAAGTAACATTCAATACTTCAATGGTTGGCTATCAACAAATAATGTATGATAAAGCAAACTTTGATGATATTGTTGTTATGACTTACACATTAATCGGTAATTATGGAATTAATGATGAAGATTATGAATCTGATAATGTGCAAATTAAGGGTATGATTGCTAAGGAATTTAATTCCAAGCCATCAAATTTTAGATCTAATAAGTCAATTATTGATTTATTTGATGAAGAAAAAGTAACTTATATGTATGATTTAGACACAAGAATGTTAAGTAAAGCTATTAGAGATAATGGTGAAATGCTTGGTATTATCACAAGCATTGATACACCTAAAGAAGATGCTTTAAAGAAAATAAAAGAATATAAAGCACCAGAATGTGATTTATTAATTGATAAATACGAAATCAAAAATAGGCTTGCTAAAAAGAAAATTGCTTGTATTGATTTAGGAGCTAGACGTTCAATATTTGATGTATTATCAAATTATTATGATGTCACAGTATTCCCTTATACAGCAAATGCTACTCAACTTACTAAATATGATGGAATATTCCTTGCTGGTGGACCAAAAATAGTTAGTGTTGATTTAGTTAAATCATTAATTGGTAAAAAGCCAATCTTTGCTACAGGTATTGGACTAAATGTCTTAGTAGAAGCTTGTGGTGGAACTAATGAATTAATGAAATTTGGACATCGTGGTGGAAATCATACAATTAAATATAATGACACTCATAAAAACTTTGTCGTAAGTCAAAACCATTTCTATACAGTTAAGTCTTTAGATAAAACAAACCTAGAAGTATTATCAACTAACTTATTAGATAATACTATTGAAGGTGTAATAAATAATGATAAGAAAATCTTAGGTATTCAATACAACTTAGATAATGAAGCAAATCCTGAAGATTTCGCAAATCTTTTAGATAGATTTGATAGCTTTATGAATGGAGGTACAAAGTAATGCCTAGAAGAACAGATATTAAAAAAGTATTAGTAATTGGATCAGGTCCAATTGTCATTGGTCAAGCTGCTGAATTTGACTATGCAGGTACACAAGCTTGTTTAGCTTTAAAAGAGGAAGGCTATGAAGTAGTTTTAATTAACTCAAACCCTGCGACTATTATGACTGACTATACAGTTGCTGATAAGGTATATATGGAACCAATCGATTTAGAGTTTGTTTCTCGTGTTATTAGATATGAACGTCCAGACGGTATTGTATGTACTTTAGGTGGACAAACTGGTTTAAATTTAGCTGTTCAACTAGCTAAAAAAGGTATTTTAGATGAATGCCAAGTTGAAGTTATGGGTACTGACTTTAAAGCTATTGAACAAGCTGAAGATAGAGAATTATTCAAAAACCTAATGGAAAAAATAGGTGAGCCAATGACTGAAAGCTATTTTGCTCATAATGTTGAAGATGCTATAGCTGAAGCTAATAGAATTGGTTATCCTATTATCGTTAGACCTGCCTTCACACTAGGTGGTACTGGTGGAGGATTCGCTGATAATGATGAAGAATTAAGAGAATTAGCTAAAAATGGTCTAAAGATAAGCCCAGTAGGCCAAATCATGATTGAAAAATCAATTAAAGGCTATAAAGAAATCGAATTTGAAGTAATGAGAGATGCTAATGATACAGCTATTTGTATTTGTTCAATGGAAAACATTGACCCTGTTGGTGTACATACAGGAGATTCTATGGTTGTAGCTCCAGCACAAACTCTAACCCCAAAAGAATATGAAATGTTAAGAACTAGTGCTTTAAAGATTGTTAGAGCATTAAATATACTTGGTGGATGTAATGTACAATTTGCCCTTAATCCAAATAGCTATGAATATTATGTAATCGAGGTTAACCCTAGAGTTTCTCGTTCATCTGCCTTAGCTAGTAAAGCAAGTGGTTATCCTATTGCTAGAGTTAGTGCAAAGATTGCTGCAGGTTTATACCTTGAAGAAATTAATATTGCTTCAACTATTGCATCATTTGAACCTACAATTGATTATGTAGTATTAAAGCTAGCTAGATTCCCGTTTGATAAGTTTAATACAGCTGATAGAAGCTTATCAACACAAATGAAGGCTACAGGTGAAGTAATGAGTATTGGTAGAACTACTGAAGAAGCATTGCTAAAAGGATGCCGTAGCTTAGAATATGGTGTTAATCATATCTATATGAAGAAATTTGATAATGTAAGTACAGAGGATTTATTAAATCAAATTAAAACTCCAAGCGATTTAAGATTATTTGAAATTGCTGAGTTACTTAGAAGAAATGTAGATATAGATAAAATCTATAAATTAACTATGATTGATAAATTCTTCTTAGATAAGTTTAAAAATATTACTGATCATGAAGCATTAATCAATCATAGTTAATTTATAGATTTCATCTATACTTACATTTCTTCTAAGTAACTCAGCAATTTCAAATAATCTTAAATCGCTTGGAGTTTTAATTTGATTTAATAAGTCTTCTGTACTTACATTATCAAATTTTTTCATATAGATATGATTTACACCATATTCTAAGCTACGGC
>JAILIR010000126.1 GCA_024695185.1 bacterium
ATTAGAAGCTTTAGTGATATCGATTTATTATTATCTATTGGTGTTAAAAGAGTAATACTAGGTAGTATTGCTGTTAAAGAACCTAACTTTTTAAAAGAAGCATTAAATAAATATGGATCTGATAAAATAGTTCTTGGCTTAGATTGTAAGAACGGTTATGTTTCTGTACATGGATGGCTAGAAGATTCAAAGATGAAAGATTTAGATATGTTAAATACTTTTAAAACATTTGGTGGATTAAATGTTATTTATACAGATATATCTAAAGATGGAATGATGAGTGGAACTAATATTAGTGAACTTAAAAAATTAATACCTTCAAATTTAAATATTATTGCCTCTGGTGGAGTATCATCAATAGAGGATGTAATTAAATGTAAAGAAATAGGATGTAAGGCTGCGATTATAGGTAAAGCTTATTACATTGGAAAAATAGATATAAGTGAGGCTATAAAGAATGCTAACTAAAAGAATTATTCCATGCCTAGATGTTAAAGATGGACGTGTTGTTAAGGGTATTAATTTTATTAATTTAGTAGATGCAGGGGATCCTGTAGAATGTGCTAAAATATATTCAGATTTAAATGCTGATGAATTAGTTTTTCTAGATATCACTGCTAGTAGTGATAATAGAAAAACAATAGTAGATGTAGTTAAAAATACAGCTAAAAAAGTCTTCATTCCTTTTACTGTAGGTGGAGGAATAAGAACTACAGCTGATATGAGAGAAATACTTCAAGCAGGTGCTGATAAAATAAGTATTAATTCTAGTGCTATTAAAAATCCTGAATTAATTAATGAGGGAGCAAAGATGTTTGGTAATCAATGTATAGTAGTTGCTATTGATGCTAAAAGAGAAGGAGATTCCTTCAAGATATACATTAATGGTGGTAGAGTTAGAACTGATATTGATGCTATTGAATGGGCCAAGGAAGCTGAAAAAAGGGGAGCTGGCGAGATTTTACTAACATCAATGGATAAAGACGGTACTAAGAGCGGCTATGATGTAGAATTAACTAAGCGTGTTTGTGAAGCTGTAAATATTCCTGTTATTGCTTCAGGTGGGGCTGGTAAAATGGAAGACTTTAGTGAGATACTGGAGTATGCTGATGCTGCACTTGCTGCATCCCTATTCCACTTTAAAGAAATTGAAATTGAGGCTTTAAAAGATTATTTAGAAAGTAAAAATATACCAGTTAGGAGAGTTTAATATGACAAAAGAAGAATTAATGAATATTGTAAAATTTGATGATAAAGGACTTATTCCTGTAATAGCTCAAGATTATCATTCTAAGCATGTTAGAATGCTTGCTTATATGGATAAGGAAGCTTTAGAAAAGACACTAGAAACTGGTAATGTTTATTACTATTCTAGAAGTAGAAATAAGCTATGGCTTAAGGGTGAAGAAAGTGGACACTTCCAATACCTAAAGGGTATGAGTGTTGACTGTGATGGTGATACGCTACTTATCCAAATTGAACAAAAAGGTGGTATAAGCTGTCATACAGGTAATGTTACATGTTTTTATAGAAATATTGAAATCACTGAAAGCAAGAATATTGTTAAAGAAATATCTAAAGATACTTCATTTTTAGTTAATCTAGAAAATATTATTAAAGATAGAAAGGCTAATCCTAAAGAAGGAAGCTATACTAATTACCTATTTAAAGAAGGAATTAACAAAATCTTAAAGAAGTTTGGTGAAGAAGCATGTGAAACAATCATTGCGGCTAAAACTAATAGAGATGATGTAATTTATGAGGTTAGTGATTTAATGTATCATTTAACTGTCTTAATGGTAGAACTTGGTATAAGTTGGGATGAAATAAAAACAGAATTAGAAAAGAGGTAATATTATGCTAAAAGCAAATTACCATACACATACATATTTATGTGGTCATGCTACAGGTGATGTATGTGATTATGTAAATGAAGCTATTAGACTAGGCTTTAAGGAACTAGGTATGAGTGATCATGCGCATACTCCAGAATACTTCATGACTCCTGATGAATATTATCATAACTATCTACAAGAAATAATGACTGATAGTGACTTTGATAATATCTATGTTCCAAAAGTCTTAGAAGCCAAGAAAAACCCTAATATAAAGGTTTTCTTAGGACTTGAAACTGAATATTTTCCTGAATTTAAAGAATACTTTTATGAACTTAGAAAAAAGGTAGACTATCTAATTTTAGGAGAACATTTCTTTAACTATAAGGGAGCAAACTATTCACCATATGATCCATTTACACCTAGACTTGCTGAGGTATATACGGATATAGTTATTGAAGGTATGGCAACTGGTTTATACACTATATTTGCTCACCCTGATTTATTTTTGATGAATTATAATGGTGAACTTGGCCATAGAGTATTTGATAAGACAGCTGAAGTATGCACTAGAAGAATAATAGAAGCTGCGATTAAATATGATGTATACCTTGAAATAAATGCTAATGGTATTGCTAAAGGTGCAAGGAAAACAGATGATGGTAAGATGCAATATTTATATCCTAGAGAAGAGTTTTGGAAATTAGTTAGTGGTACTAAAGCTAAGGTAGTAATTGGTGCTGATGCTCATAAGCCTGAAGCACTAGGCTATGAAGCTGTAGAAAAAGCTATTGAATTTGCTAAACAATTTGATTTAAATATGTATGATTTTGTTGAATTTAAAAAATAGAGTAATCATTATTTGAATACTCTTTTTTTTATATTATAATTAAATTATAAAAGAGGTGATATTATGAGTAATATAGAAAATATTTATGGTTATTTTA
>JAILIR010000127.1 GCA_024695185.1 bacterium
TATTACTGATGAATCTTATTCAACAGGATCTGAGTTATTAAATTAAGAAAAAATATATAAGGTTTTTTTACTAAAATATGGTATAATTAATTAAGGAGTGATAATATATGGATTATTTTATTAAACAAAAATTAGAAGGAAGAATTGAAAAATTTAAAGCATATTTAGCTAGTGGGGTATTTTCTGAATACAAATATCATTTTGTTTTAGATTTTAATGGTAAGCGTACAGAAGTAGTTAGTAAGATTCCAGTTGATGCCTTAAAGAAGATTTTACATGCGGCAATTAAATCAAATGAAATATTTGTCGATTTAATGGTTTGTATTAGTCGTGATGAAGGACAAGACGTTTCATTCTATATGGAATCATTAAATGTTAATGCGATTTATTCTATTTATGATGATTCTAAATTCAAGGGTGTTGTGCCTATGCTTGAAACACTACTTGAAGCTTCAGAAATAGAATTAAAGAAAAATGATGATAAACCAAATGATTTCGATACATTCACAAGAGGTCGTTGGGAATAAGAGGTTATGTTTCATAACCTTTTTATTTTTTTTAGTAGAAAAATATTGATAACTAATATATAATAAAAAGTAGTTTTCTACTTTTATTATTTAGTGTTTACAAATGTAATACAAATGTTGTATAATATTAGTGGAGTAATTAACCAAGGGGGGAAGACCTATGGGAAGTTGTAGATGTAAGATGTGCGGTGGACACATCCATTATGCTGATGATGTATCAGTCGCTACATGTGAATTCTGTGGAACTGAACAAACAATAGTTAGAACTGATGATTTAAAACAATTAAATCTTTTTAATCGTGCAAACAGTTTAAGACTACAAAATGAGTTTGATAAAGCTCAAACAACATATGAAAATATTTTAATTGATGACCCCAATAATGCGGAAGCTCATTGGGGTATTTGTCTTTGTCGTTATGGTATTGAATATGTTGATGATAAAAAGACTAATAAAAAGGTTCCTACTTGCCATAGAACAGTATTTAATTTTATTTATGATGACCTTGATTATATAGAAGCTTTAAACAACTGTGATGTTGTTGCCAAAAAGCAATATGAAAAAGAAGCTAAAGTAATCGATAAAATACAAAAAAACATTTTAGCAATATCTCAAAAAGAGGCTCCTTACGACATTTTCATCTGTTATAAGGAAAATGATGATAACGGAAATAGAACAAAAGATTCTGTTATAGCTCAAGAGATTTATGATGAATTAATAAAAAAAGGATATAAAGTATTCTTCTCTAGAATTACTCTTGAATCAAAGATAGGTTCAGAATATGAACCAATCATCTTTGCGGCACTAATGAGCTCTAAAGTTATGCTTGCGATTGGCTCTAAGCCTGAACATTATAACTCGCCATGGGTTAAAAATGAATGGGCTAGATTCTTAAGCTTTATGAAGGATCAACAAGGAAAATATTTAATACCTTGTTACTTCGATATGGAAGCTTATGATATGCCTGAAGAATTCTTGATGCTACAAGCTCTAGATATAGGTAAGCTTGGATATATGCAAGATTTAACTAGAGGTATTGATAAATTGTTTGGTGGAAAAAAGAATAATGTAAATTATAGTAGTCTATCAACTCCAGAAAAAGCTATTCAAAACTTAGTAGAAAGAATTGAAATAAGCTTAGAAGATGCTGACTATTCAAGTGCTAGTGGCTTTGTTGAAGAAATACTTGATATAGATGCAAAGCGCCCTGAAGCCTATCTTTATGCAATACTTATTGAAAGAAAAGTTAAGAGTGTTGAAGCGTTAAAATATATTGATAACCCTTTAGATGATGATAAAAACTATAATAAAGCTTTAAGATTTGCTGATGGGGAATATAAAGAGTTTTTGATTGAATTAAATAATACCATTAAAGCAAATATTGAAGAAAGAAAGAATATGAATGCATACAATAATGCATTAGAATATTTAAAGAAAGGAAATTATATCCTTGCTTTAAATAGTTTAGTTAAAATAACTGAATATAAGGATTCTAAAGAATTAAAAGAAAAATGCCAAAAAGAATGCTATAGCTTAGGTATAAAAAGAAAAAATGATGGCAGCTATGGTGAAGCTGTGGAATTCTTTACAGCAGCTAATGATTATCAAGATTCTTTAAATCAAAAGGAACAATGTCAAAAATTAAAAGAAGAGCAACAAGCTAAATCTTTAATTAGAATGCATATAAGAGTATTAAATGAAATAATAGATAAGGTTGAAAAAACAGAATTATTTGCTATTACTGATAAGAATATGTATAACGAATCATTGCTTAAATTAAAGACAATGGATCCTGAATACATGCCTAAGGATAAAGTTAATTATTATATCAGCAAAAAAGAAGAATTAATTGAAATTGATGATGCTAGAAGAAAAAGATTAGAAGAAAAAAACATCAAAAAGAAAAAGCTGGATAAGGTTTTGGCTATTATTGTTGCTGTAGTAGGCCTAGCTATATTTATTTTGATAATTGTCTTATTTTCAAAATATTTTAGTGGTTCTAATAGAGTAACACAGTCAACAGATAAAACAAATGTCAATCCAAAAACAACAGAAAATCTTAAGAATCATGTTCCAATCAGAATAAATGTAGAAAGCTTAACAGATAATTATACTAATTATTTTGTTGATTTTGAAATTGATGGAGCAAAATTTGATAGTGAAACAAGAAAATATGATTATGTTGAAAAAGGAACTAGTACTTGGATTCATATAAATATCCCAAGCGATGTTAAATTCTTAGGCTTATATAATGGTGATACACTACTAACTGAATATGATTCATATCATATTACAGCAAATGAAGAAATGAATTTATCTCTTAAGTACTGTAGAGCAAAGAGTACTGTAAAAATTACTAAGAATATTCTTAATGCAGGTACAGTTACTGAAGATAGAGAATGTGAATATGGTACTTTGGCTGAAATAAATGCTAGTCAAAACTTAGGATATTTCTTTGCTGGATGGTATATAGGTGATGAATTAATTTCAACTAGAGAAAGATATTTTGTCCAAGTATTAGAAAATGATTTAAAAATTACTGCTAAATATCAAAAAGAACCATACATG
>JAILIR010000010.1 GCA_024695185.1 bacterium
TATCTATGAAGAAGCAGTATCTCTAGTTAATAAGGGTGTAAAGGAATTAGTATTAATTAGTCAAGATACTACTAGATATGGTACTGACTTAGGTAATACTAATATTGTGAAGTTATTAAAAAGAATTGAGACTATTCCAAACTTGGAATTTGTTAGATGCTTATATTTGTATCCTTCTGATGTAACTGATGAATTAATTGAATGTATTAAAGATAGTAAGGTAATAGTTCCGTACTTTGATATACCTGTTCAACATGCATCAGATAAGATGCTTAAACTAATGAATAGGCGTGATACAAATGAGGGGTTATATAAGTTAGTTGAAAGAATTAGAAAAGCCATTCCTAACGCCGTTATTCGTACTACAGTAATGGTAGGTTTTCCTTATGAAGAGGAAAGTGATTTTGAGATATTAAAGAAGTTTGTAAAGGACATTAGATTTGATAGATTAGGTGGCTTTACTTATTCTAGGGAAGAAGATACTAAGGGCTATGATATGCCTCAGGTTAATAAGAATACAGCTAAGCGTAGATTAAATGAAATTATGCATATTCAAGAAACTATATCTCTAGATAAGGGGTTAGAAAGAGTTGGAGAAATTCATAAGGCTATCGTAGAAGAGTTTGAAGGATATTATTATATTGCTAGAAGCTTTGCATTTGCTCCTGATGATGTAGATGGTTATTTATTTATTGAAAGTGATACTAAGCTTAAGGTTGGAGAAGTAGTAAATGTTAAAATAACTGATGCTGATAGTTATAATCTTTTTGGGAAAAAACTTGATTAAAAAAAAGATTGTGTTATAATTTATTTAAAGTGTTGAAAGAAAGAGAACATAGAAGAATTTATAGAGAGCTAATGGTTGGTGGAAATTAGTAAGGGAGCTATGTTTAGATGGTTCTGGAGCTGTTTAGTCGATATGTAGGCTAAACCGGGAGTGCCCGTTATAGCTTTGAGGTCTATATTATTATAGATAAAAAAAGGTGGTACCACGTTTATATAGCGTCCTTTAATTAGGACGCTTTTATTATTTTATAGAAAGGGTGATTAATATGCCAATTGTAATTCCAAAGGATATTCCTGCATTTAAAATCTTAGAAGACGAGAACATATTTGTCATGTCTAACACAAGAGCAATGTCACAAGATATTAGACCTATTGAAATTTTAATACTTAACTTGATGCCTACTAAGATTGAGACTGAAACACAACTTTTAAGATTACTTGCGAATTCACCACTTCAAATCAATCCTACATTCATTAACACTGAATCATATAAAAGTAAGCACATATCACAAGAACATTTAGCTAGATTCTATAAGACATTTAGTGAGATAAAAAATAAGTTCTTTGATGGTATGATTATTACTGGTGCACCAGTAGAAAAGATGGAATATGATGATGTATTATACTGGAAAGAATTAGAAGAAATATTTAAATATTCTAAGACTAATGTAACAAATACATTATTCATTTGTTGGGGTGCACAAGCAGGTTTAAAATATTTCTACGGAATTGATAAAAAACCGCTAGATAAAAAGCTATTCGGTGTTTTCAAACATAGAAAATGTGTTAAGTTTGAACAACTAGTAAATGGTATTGATGATGTATTCTATATACCACATTCAAGACATACTTATATAGATGATTTAGATATACTTGAGTGCAAAGATTTGGTTCCTTTAGCAAAATCAGAGGAAGCAGGAATAGCAATCATTAAAAGTAAAGATAATAGCCAAATATTTGTCACAGGGCATATGGAATATGATAAGTTCACATTAAAGAATGAATATGAAAGAGATTTAAGTAAGGGTCTACCTATTAATAGACCAGATAATTACTTCACTGATGAGACAAATAGTGATGTAGATGTTTTATGGAGATCAACAGCAAATATCTTCTTTACAAACTGGTTGAATTATTATGTATATCAAGTAACTCCATATGTGTTCAAAAAGTAATAATTTATATAAATGAATAAGGAAATATGCTATAATAAAAATGGTGGAATATCAAATTTGCTAATAAAAATGATATGAGCGTAATTTTTGTTATAGCATTTTTTATTCTATTTGTTGTAAAGTATAAACAAATTATTTAAAACGGGAGGTATAATATGAAAAAATTATTGTTAGTTTTGCTTTCTTGCGCTACAATTTTTACTTTTGCTGGATGCAAGAAAAAGACCAAAACAAATAAGACTACTACAGCTAGCAATGTCACTCAAAGTCAAGATGATGATAACAACTTAATTGGTAATGGTGATTTTAGTTATGGTGAAGTTGAAGTCGCTGATTCTGGAGACAGAGTAATCTATGCCGAAAACGGAGGAGAATGGTGGTTATACGGCCTAGAAGGTGGCGGAGGCAGAATGTCAATTAACGATCAAAGACAAGTTGAAGTTGGTGTTGTTGCTACTGCTGGTAAGATGCATGGTGTTCAATTTGCATATGATGGCTTCGCAATTACAAAAGGAAGTAAATATGTATTTGAATTTGATGCAAAATGTAATGTTGCAAGACAATTCGAAGTAAGAATTCAATATAATGGTGCAGGTTACGAAAACTATTTAATGGAAGGTAAGAAGGGTGACCTAATTGAATCAATCGGAACTGAAATGACTCATTTCAGATATGAGTTTACAAGTTTCGTATCAAATGCTGCTCCAAGAATGGCTTTAAACCTTGGTGCATTTGATGGAGATCCAGATATTGATCCAGCTAAGCAAGCTGCTGATCAACCTACATTCTTATTCACATTTGATAACTTCAAATTAGTTTGTGTGGAAGATTCAGGTGAAAAGATTGATACATTACACTTAGGTGATAGACCTCAAATTACACTTAACCAAGTAGGTTTCTTACCTAACCAAGTAAAGCAAGCTGTATTCAGATCTGATGATAGCTCAACAATGGATAGAGATTGCTACATTTATGACTGTATTAATGAAGAAGTAACTGATTATCAATATCAAGTTAAGGTTCTAGGAATTAACCAAAGTTCAAAAGAATTCGTTGGTTTCGTTGATTTTTCTAGTTTCAAAACACCTGGTAGATATAAATTAGTTGGTTTTGAATATTGTGGTGAATCACCAGAATTCGTAATTGGTGATGATGTTTATACAGATTTAACTAATGACTTAGTTATGATGCTTTATAGACAAAGATGTGGTGTAGTTAAAGGCGCTGAAGGTGATAAATTTGCTCATGCAGCTTGTCACCAAGATGAGGCTTATATTTATGGTACAACAACAAAGATTGATGTATCTGGTGGATGGCATGATGCTGGTGACTATGGTAAATATGTAGTTGCTGGTGCTCAAACAGTTGCTAACCTATTAATGACTTATGAAAAGACAGTATATAACTCTTCATATGTATTCTTCTCATATGATGAGTATGTTGAAAATGATGCTGCTATTCCTGATTTATTAGAAGAAGCTAAATATGAATTAGACTGGATGCTTAAGATGCAAAATGCTGAAGGTCAAGTATATCATAAGGTAAGTACTAAAGACTTCCCTGGAATCGAAGTATTACCACAAGATGATCATGCTGATCTATATGTTTCTCCAGTTTCATATGCTGCAACAGCTGATTTCGCTGCTGTAATGGCTTATGCTTCTAGAGTGTTCCAAGCTGCTGGTTTAACTAGCGATGCTGCTACTTATCTAGCTGCTGCTGAAGCTGCATTTGATGCTTTAGCAACAATGCAAAAGAAGTCATTCGTTAACCCAAGTGATATTAGTACTGGTGAATATCCTGATAGCGATTTAAATGATGAATTAGCATGGGCTGCAATCGAATTATATGCTACTACTAGCGATGATAAATATTTAACATCATTCACATCAGCATTCAATAAGAATACTGATTTAGGATTTGGATGGGCTAATGTTAATGGATTTGCTGCTTATGGAGCTCTAAAGTACCTTGCTTATGATGGTAATGAAACATTGTATAGTAGCGTAGCAAAGGCATTTATCAACTATGCTGATAAGATGGTAGAATATGCTGATGCTGATGTTTACAATGTAACAATTGAAGGCGATGATGAAGGTAATTATGTATTTGAATGGGGTTCAAATTTAACTGTTGCTGGAAATGCAATTGTATTAGATTTAGCCGTTGAAATGTTAGATAATGTAAATCCTGATGCTTTAGCATTCTTACTACCTGAAGGTAGCACAGATTTAGCTCCAATTGTAAGTAAGAGAATTAAATCTTATACTAAAGTTAAACAATGTCAATTTAACTATTTACTTGGACAAAATGCTTGTGCATATTGCTTCGTAACTGGTTATGGTACACTTACTCCTGAAAATCCACATCATAGACCATCTGTAGCTAATGGTGTAGCTATGAAGGGTATGGTTATTGGTGGACCAGATTCAAACTTCGCTGCAAATGGTAATGACTCAGTAGCAACTCGTAACTGTACAGGCTATGCTCCTGCACATTGCTATATCGATAATAACAACAGCTGGTCAACAAATGAAATTACAATTTATTGGAACTCTCCAGTAATCTACTTAGCTGTTTCAGTTATATCTGATGAATTAGCATTTGCTTAATAGTTTAAAACGTCTCTACAATAGAGGCGTTTTTTTATGCAGAAAGTGAAAAAAATGACAAGTAATGCGCTTTCTTATAATTGAAATTAATATATTAACTATGTTATAATATATTTATCTCAAATGAGAAACCAAGAGAAAAGGAGATTTGAAAATGGCTAAAAACAAGTATGTTTATTTATTTAGCGAAGGTAACGCAAAGATGCGTGAACTTCTAGGTGGTAAAGGTGCAAACTTAGCTGAAATGACTAATATCGGTCTACCAGTACCACAAGGTTTTACAATTTCTACTGAAGCATGTACAAAATACTATGAAGATGGTAGACAAATCAATGCTGATATCCAAGCAGAAATTATGCAAAACATTACAAAATTAGAAGAAATTACAGGTAAAAAATTTGGAGATCATGAAAACCCATTATTAGTTTCTGTAAGAAGTGGAGCTAGAGCTTCAATGCCAGGTATGATGGATACAATCCTTAACCTAGGTTTAAATGAAGAGGTTGTGGAAGTTTTAGCAAACAAGAGTGGAAACGCTAGATGGGCTTATGACTGCTATAGAAGATTTATTCAAATGTTCTCTGATGTAGTTATGGAAGTATCTAAGAAAGACTTTGAAGTTCTAATTGATGAAATGAAGGAAAAGAAAGGTGTTACTTACGATGTTGAATTAACAGCAGATGACTTAAAAGAATTAGCAAACCAATTTAAGGCAAAATATAAAGCTGCTCTAGGAAAAGACTTCCCATCTGATCCAAAAGAACAATTATTTGAAGCTATTAAGGCTGTATTTAAATCATGGGATAACCCAAGAGCTAACGTATATAGAATGGATCATGACATTCCATATAGCTGGGGTACAGCAGTTAACGTTCAAATGATGGCATTTGGTAACATGGGTGATGATTGTGGTACAGGTGTTGCCTTCACAAGAAACCCTGCTACAGGTGAAAAAGGTCTTATGGGTGAATTCTTGATGAATGCACAAGGTGAAGACGTTGTTGCTGGTGTTAGAACACCAATGCCTATTTCTAAGATGGCTGAAGTATTACCTGATGTTTATAAGCAATTCCAAGATGTATGTAAGACTCTTGAAGATCACTACAAAGATATGCAAGATATGGAGTTTACTATTGAAAAAGGTAAATTATACATGTTACAAACAAGAAACGGTAAGAGAACTGCAGCTGCAGCTATCCGTATTGCTTGTGATTTAATCGATGAAAAGATGATTACTGAAGAAGAAGCATTATTACAAATTGATGCTAAGACTTTAGATATGTTACTTCACCCTACATTCGATGTAGCTGACTTAAAGGCTGCTGATAAGTCTAATGTAGTTGGTAAAGCTATTGCTGCATCTCCAGGTGCTGCTGCAGGTACTGTAGTATTCACTCCAGAAGATGCTGTTAAAGAAGGTAAAGCAGGAAAGAAAGTTGTTCTTGTTAGAC
Source organism: bacterium (assembly GCA_024695185.1). Lineage (GTDB taxonomy): Bacteria > Bacillota_I > Bacilli_A > Acholeplasmatales > JAEDCM01 > RGIG10196. Next base: position 6,025 of record JAILIR010000010.1, read on the forward strand.
TTGAAACTTCACCAGAAGATATCGAAGGTATGAAATTTGCTCAAGGTATCTTAACAGTTCGTGGTGGACAAACTTCACATGCTGCCGTAGTTGCTCGTGGTATGGGTACATGCTGTGTATCTGGTTGCGGTGAAATTGAAATGCATGAAGAAGAAAAATACTTCATCCTTGATGGTAAGAAGTTCGTTGAAGGTTCTGAAATTTCACTTGATGGTACAACTGGTAAGATTTATGATAGAATCATTAAAACTGTTCCAGCTGATCCAAACTCAGGATATTTCGGTAGAATCATGAAATTATCTGATAAATATAAGAGAATGGCTGTAAGAACAAATGCTGATACACCTAAGGATGCTGCTAAGGCTATGGAACTTGGTGCTCAAGGAATTGGTCTATGCCGTACAGAACATATGTTCTTTGATCCAGCAAGAATTGGTGCATTCAGAGAAATGATTTGCTCAGATACTCTAGAAGAAAGAGAAGTTGCACTTGCTAAGATTTTACCAATGCAACAAAAAGACTTCGAAGAATTATTTAAAGCTTGTAAGGGCTATGCCGTTACAATCCGTTACTTAGATCCACCTCTACATGAATTCGTTCCAACTGAAGAAGCTGATATTCAAGCTTTAGCTAAGACTCAAGGAAAGACTGTAGAACAAATTAAGGCTATCATTGATTCATTACATGAATTCAACCCAATGATGGGTCACAGAGGTCTAAGACTTGCTGTAACATATCCTGAAATTGCTAAGATGCAAACTAGAGCAGTTATTAGAGCTGCAATCAAGGTTAACAAGGAAGAAGGATGGAAGATTGTTCCTGAAATCATGATTCCTCTATCATGTGACTCTAAAGAATTAAAGTTTGTTAAGGATATCGTAGTAAAAGTAGCTGATGAAGAAATTAAGGCTGCTAATGCTAAGTTAGAATACAAAGTTGGTAC
>JAILIR010000025.1 GCA_024695185.1 bacterium
CCCAAACGTGTTTCTATTTTTTTATCTAGATTAAATGTATGAATATTTTCTTTAGCTTTAGCTAGTGGTTTTTCGTTAATATCACTACTAATTACTTTAACTTTCTTTTTATTTAAAGTTAGATATATTCCTAAAAAACCATGATCACAACCAATATCTAAAACTGTTTCTCTATCATTTATAAAAGCGCTCAAAGTTAATAAGCGCTTATTTAATATCTTCTTCATTAGTCAGTCAAGAAATCCTTTAATCTTCTTGAACGAGATGGATGACGTAATTTTCTTAAAGCTTTAGCTTCAATTTGACGAATACGTTCCCTAGTTACATTAAATACTTGACCAACTTCTTCCAAAGTACGACATTGTCCATCATCAAGACCAAAACGAAGTCTTAATACCTTCTCTTCTCTTTCAGTTAGAGTAAGAAGTACACCAGATAATTCTTCTTTAAGCATCTCAATAGTTGCATATTCTTCTGGAGACATTGTTCTTTCATCTTTAATGAAATCTCCTAAATGAGAATCATCTTCTTCACCAATTGGAGTTTCTAGAGATACTGGATCTTGACTTATTTTATATACTTCACGAACTTTTTCAACTGATATACCAATTTTTTTAGCTACTTCTTCATCTGTTGGTTCACGATTTAATTCTTGAGTTAATTGTCTTTGAACTCTAGCTAATTTATTGATAGTTTCTACCATATGTACTGGTATTCTTATTGTTCTAGCTTGATCAGCAATAGCACGAGTAATAGCTTGTCTTATCCACCAAGTAGCATAAGTTGAAAATTTATAACCTTTACTAGGATCAAACTTATCTACAGCTTTCATAAGACCAATATTTCCTTCTTGAATTAAATCAAGGAATAACATACCACGTCCAACATATCTTTTAGCAATACTAACTACTAAACGTAGATTTGATTCAGCTAACATGTTTTTAGCATATTCATCACCTTGTTCAGCAAGTTTAGCATATTCAAACTCTTCATCATTAGAAAGTAGATTAATACGTCCAATTTCTTTTAAATACATTCTAACTGGATCACTAATCTTAACATCTTTTGAATTAGATAGTTCTTCTAGAATCTTTTCAGGTGAATCCCCTTCATCATCACCTTCATCATCTAATCCCTCTTCAGAAACTATTTCAATGTGATTTTCCAAAAAGGTATTATATAAATCATCAAGGGTATCTGAATCAAGATCAAGTCCTTTTAATTCATCAGCTATTTGTTCATATGTAACATAACCCTTTTCCTTACCAAGATTAATTAATGACTCTTTTCTTGCTTCAATTGATTTAACTTCATTTACCATGATTTTCCTTCTTTCGTCCTTAGTTTTAGTATTTCATCCATTAACTCCATTTGACGAGTAATATCAACTTCTTCTTTAATCTTTTTCTCTAATTTCTTAATTTCAAGAGCAATATTATAGTTCTTTATCGCTATCAAACATTCATTAACTTGATTATCATTAACAATAGTTGGGTAATCATTAGATAATACTTTTTTTAGCACCACTTGCAAATCTTTATTTTCGGATTGATCTAAATATGTATAAAAATCAGCTTCACTAATTTTACCATATTTATTATAGTAAGCTATTATTTCATTTAAGATAATACGAATATCTTTATCTGGAATATAAACATTACTATTGTCGATCAAAGTAATGGCACAAGGATAATTAAGCGCATAATATATTAAAGATTCCATTGCCTTAAAATAACCATCTTTCTTATCTTTCTTGACAACAAAATCTTCCTTCTTCTTTAAACCCTTTTCGCTATTATCTAGTTCCAACAACTTTTTTTCCAAGGTATTATACCATACATTAGTATCATTTGCAAGATTTTTAAGCATAATTTCCCTTTTAACAGGATCTTTTTCTTTAGCTATTTCAAGAAGGACTTTATTAATATAATTTGTTTTATCATCAATATTATTTAAATCATAACTTTTCTTTAAAATTCTAATTTTATAATCTTTATAAGGAATAGCATTATCAATTAAATTTTTAAAAGCTTCATCACCATATTTAATAATATAATCATCAGGATCTAATTTATCAGATAAAGGTATTACAAACACATTACAACCAAGTTTAGTAAATTCATCACCTGAAGTTATGGTAGCTTTATGACCAGCATCATCACCATCATAACAAAGATATATGGTATTACTTAGCTTCTTAATTAAAGCTGATTGTTCTGTAGATAATGCTGTACCCATTGTAGCAATACAGTTTTTAATACCAACGGAATAAGCCCGAATTACCGCCATAAAACCTTCCATAACAATAACATATTTACTTTTCCTAATTTCATCTTTAGCTCGATGATAATTAAATAAATTCTCTCGTTTTTTAAATATTGGGGTTTCTTTAGTATTTTGATATTTATTTAAATCACTATTATCATAAATTCTACCTGAAAAACCA
>JAILIR010000104.1 GCA_024695185.1 bacterium
TTACATTCAAAAACAAAGAGCGAAGCAAGAAGGAATTCTGGGAATCTATGTTTATATTCGCAGCAAGATTTGGCTTAACTGAGCTATTAACATTCATTTTAGTATCAAGCTTCATTGCTTTGAATATTGATACTAAAATGAATGTTAATAGCTCAGTTAAGCCAAATCTTGCTGCGAATATAAACATAGATTCCCAGAATTCCTTCTTGCTTCGCTCTTTGTTTTTGAATGTAAAGTAATTGTGGGCAAAGTATGAGAATATTGATGCTACGGTAAATGCTACAGCATTACCTATTAATACCTTAACTGTTACTAAGTTTTCTTCTTGTAAAATATTTAAGGCTATGAATAATCTATACATTAACCATAATGTTGCCATATGAATTAATGTATTACATACACCTATAATACAAAATTTAATAAACTTTTTATTCCAGAACTTCTTAATTCCCCAACGCCATAATCTTTTAATCATTTGTCTCTTCCTCTATCAAGTAAATTGGTCTATTGAATAATTGTCTTCTGTTTGAATATGTTAAATAGAATAACATACGTAATAAGAAACAGAACATATAAGCAAATACATCGATCTTTAAATGTAACAAATAGTACTTTAAATCATATCCATCAATACAATGTGTGAAATATAGTACTGTTTCAGTTACGGCAAAAGCAAATATGATAAACATAACAATCTTTACAAATATCATTAAGATATTAGAAAATTGATTTACACCATTCCATCCATACTTAAAAAGCTTTCTAAAGTTCCATTTTGATTTACCTTTTTCACGTTCAATAAATTCAAATGGGATACATATTTTACTAAATCCTACCCATGAGAAAATACCTTTCATAAATCTATTATTATCAGGTAATGATAGGAAGGCTTTAATTACTTTATTATCAAGCAATTGATAATCCTTTACTCCACGCTCCATTTCAATATCTGCATAATGGTTAAATACACCATAGAAGCATCTAGTACAGAATCTCTTTAATAGTGATTCACCCTTTCTAGATGAGAACTTAGTATAGACAATATTATAACCATTTTCCCAGTTTTTAATCATTTCAGGGATTAAATGAGGTGGATGTTGTAAATCAGCATCCATTATAATAACAGCATCTTTATCCTTACATTTTTCTAAGCCTGCTTGCATAGCAGCTTCTTTACCAAAGTTTCTTGAAAAAGAAATATATTTTACTTTTTCATCGTTTTTAGCATAATTTCTAATAATTTCAAGTGTTTTATCTTTACTACCATCATTTACGAATAACAAATTCATATCATATTTATCATCAAACCATTTTTTGATTTCTTCATAAAATGAATCTAAAACATCTTCTTCATTATAACAAGGTACAATAATTGCTATTTTCTTCATCTTCTTTTAACCTCCTATAATTATATAAAACAACTAAACCATAAATAATAACACCACTAACTGATATTAGAGCACTACCATTTAAATATCTTGGTTTATATTCTAATACTAAATCTACTTCATTAGATCCTTCAGGAACGATTACACCAAGTAATCCTCCATAAGTTTTTACCATTTCATAGTTTTTATTATTAGCCCAGCACTCATTATATGTAACAGGAATAACAACAATATTTTGTTTATCAATATCTCTAGTATAAGATAAATGAAGCTTACTTCCATCCATCTTTAAATTTAAGTTATGATAATCTTCCATTCTATTTAAGAACTTATCATATTCATCATAGCTAGCAAATTCAACCTTTAATCTAGTATCATCTAAATTTTCATATTGATAAGTTGAGCTAAACCATATTCTTTCTGGAATTTCATCATAGAAAGCATATTGAGAGAATCCATTTTCTCTTCTACCATCACTATACTCTAATACAACATCCTTAAATTCAATAGTCTTTGCACCATCTCCACCGTTAAAGTAGAAATGCATTACTCCTTTTGCTGGTAGGTTAGATGTTGAAACTATATCATAACCAACCATATCATTCATTTCATCATATAAATCATAATAGCTATATGTTTTAGTTATATTAGCTGTCTTATAAGTTACAACATTAAAGCCATAATCTTTATCTTCATCATCTAGGCAAGCATAATTTAGGGGTATTTGTTGTCTAGCGATTTGAGTATCATAAATACTATAATTAGATTTTCCAACCAAAGTATCATAAATCATAAATGGAGTATAGTTCTTATTTTCATAAGATGCGAATTGCCCATCATCATTTACTAGTTCATAATACTCGCTAGGTAAGAAATAATTATAAGCATCCGAATCAACTACTACATATTTATTTGCGAGTGTTTGATGTAAGAACATTGAATAGCCATATAAAACATGCTTAGCATTTCTTTGTTCATCACTAAATGACATTCTATCATAATAAATTAAAGCCATATCATTCGCATTACAATCATAGAAGGAATGGAATGTTCTAAAGTCAGATAAATATAGATTACTTCTTTGGAAGTTTTCACAGTTAACCCAATCATCAGTAATATATGATTTAACTGATGTTCTATAAAAATTAGTATCATATGGGTTATCTAAATAAGTACTCATATAATTATTTAGTTCTTTCTTTCGATCTGAAT
>JAILIR010000117.1 GCA_024695185.1 bacterium
CTTTTGCTTAATAAATTTATTAATATTATATATTAATATTGCATAAAACGCCTACGTATGATAAAATATCTTTATAAGTGTATGCATACACATACGCGTAAATTTCAAATGAAATTTCCAAATTACTTGTTATTGGAGGTAATTATTATGAAGAAAAATGGACTTAAGAAAATTGGAGCAATTTTGGCGTTATCATCAACAGCCTTAATTTTTGCTGGTTGTGGTAAAAACAACAAACCTATTGTAACTACGGATGATGATGAAATTAAGTATGATTCCAAGTTAAAGATGCGTTACAAGGTATTTAACAACGAAGCTGAAATTGTTGGCATTGACAAACAAGGAGAAACATTAGATATACCTAGTTCAATTTCTGGTTATACAGTTACAAGAATGAGCTGTACTTATACAGATGATGAACTAAAAACTGTATATATTCCAGCTAGTTTAACATACTTAACTGGTAATGGTTTTATGAATTGTAAAAATCTTACAACAGTTACATTTAGAGATGGGGCAACTATTGCCGATATTCCATCAAATGCTTTTTTAGGAACTAGTTTGGAATCGATAACTATTCCAGCTAGTGTAAAGTCTATTTCTTATGAGGCATTTAAAGACATTGACACATTGACTAGTATTTCATTTGAGAGTGGTTCTAAGCTTGAATCAATTGGACCATTTGCCTTTTATAGTTGTGATGGCTTGACAACATTAACTCTTCCAAGCAGTTTGACAACTATTGGTGGAAGTGCATTTGAAAAATGTGATGGTTTAAACACTATAACTTTTTCTAGTGCTACTAGTTTAAAGACTATTGATGATTATGCTTTTTCTGAGTGTACTAAGTTAACTAATATAGACTTTTCTAGCAATGATTCCCTTGAAACTATTGGGGATAATGCATTTAGAGGATGTAATAATTTAACAACAGTTACTTTTGGAAATTCTATTAAGAGAATAGAAAGCAAAGCTTTTTATAACACTCAAAAGATTAAAGAAATTTCATTACCTGCAAGTTTAACATTTGTTGGAGAAGAAGCTTTTGTAAATTCTGGATTAGAAAAAATTGAGATTAAATCTGGTTCTGATACTGAATTTGGTCAAAATGCCTTTTCTCAATATGAGTTAGATGGAAATAACTTAATTCCACTTGAAAAAATAACTACATTGACTTTAAATGGTGATTTAACACTTGATAAAGTATTCTCTAGTTATGCTAAACAAGTTAGATCATCCTTAGCTAAACTTCATGTTACAGGCAATAGAATTGCTTCTGTAGCATATAGAAATTGTGTTAATTTAAATGATTTGTTGATTGATGAAACTGTTAAGGCAATTGCTGAAAGTGCATTTGAAGGATGCAGTTCTTTAACACAAGTTACATTGAGTGAAGGTATTGATTCGATATCAACAAACACATTTAAAAATTGTATAAATTTAGAGACAATCAATCTTCCAAGTTCTGTAAATACTATTAGAACTGGTGCTTTTGATGGTTGTGTTAAGATTGCAAATTTAGATTTATCAAATTTAGTTGTAATTGGTGCATATGCTTTTAGAAATACTAGCATTTCAACTCCAAGCTTTTCTGATAAACTACAATCAATCGGAGAATATGCATTTAATGGTTGTAAAAACATAGATGAAGTTGTTATAAATACAATGAATAAAGTTGCATCTACAACAATTAGAAAATATGCTTTTGCTGAATGTAATGCAATAACAAATATTGATTTATCTTCAAATGTTGTTTTAGAAGATAATGCATTTAGTAGTGATACAAATATTGTTTCCATCGCTGTTAGAGGTGAATATGGACTTGAAACATTATTTGGTGATTCTAGAGAAGAAGCAGCAAAGAAAATTGAACATATAACAATTATGGAAGGAACAGAAACAATTGAAGGTGGAGCATTTGCTGGTTGCTTATTAGTTACATCAATTGATATTCCTGACACTGTTAAAACTATTGGTTATGAAGCCTTTAGAGGATGCAGAGGAATTACATATTTAGATTTGCCAGATAATCTACAATCAATTGGGGACTATGCTTTTGCTGATTGTGATAAGTTAGTTATGACTGAGTTACCACAAAATGTTACAGAAATTAGTGAAGGATTATTCAAGAATTGTTCATCAATTGGTGCTTTCATTCTTAATGATAATGTAACATCAATAGGAAGTTATGCATTTAATGGATGCTCAAATCTAGAAATCAGTACATTGAATAGTACTATTAAGTATATAGGTAGAGAAGCATTTGCTGGATGTATAAAGTTAGAATTAACGACTTTACCAGAAGCTTTGGTTGAACTAGGTGCTTATGCATTTAGCGGTTGTTTATTAGTTAGCATAAGTGCAACAAATAACTCTTTAGAGTATATTGGAGATGGAGCATTCAAAAACTGTCAAGCAATCACATCATTTGAATTTGCTAATGATTTAGGCTCTAATGAAGGTTTAGGAGAGTTTGTTTTGGAAGGATGCTCAAGAATTGAAGAACTTAAGATATATGGTTCTACAAGCCTCGTTTCTTTATTCGGCTCTTCAGCAAATGAACTTAAATCGGTTTTATCTAAAGTTACTATTAAAGAAGGATCTACTTCACTAGCTGATAATATGTTTAAGGGATTTATTGCTATAAGCGAAGTAATTATGCCTGAAGAGACAATTATAACAAGAATTGGTAAAAATGCATTTGAAGAATGTATTAGTTTAACTTCAATAGATATTTCCAAAGTTGAATATATTGGAGACTATGCCTTTACTAAATCAGGACTACAAAGTGTAAGTATCCCAGCAAACGGAATTGAACTTGGACTTGGAGTATTTGCTTATTGCTCATCATTATCTGAAGTAATCTTCGAAGAAGCAGTTAATGCTGATGATGCAACAATAACTGCTATCCCAGATTTCACTTTTATGGAGACCATTTTAGTGGATGTAGTATTACCTGATTCAGTTACAATTATTGGTCATAATGCATTCTATAATATAGTTACATTAAATAGTTTCACAATTAGTGATGATTCATTACTTGAAACAATCGGTGATGATACATTTAATGGATGCTCAAACATTTTAGAGATTAACATTCCTAGCAAAGTAACAAGTATTGGTTTTGCAGCATTTTGTGGATGTATGGCTTTAAGAGAAGTAAGTTTTGCACCTGAAAACAAAATCGAAAGTATTTCTAATAAATTATTTGCTGATTGCTTTGCTTTAACAATAATTAACCTACCAAATACAATAAGAGAAATTGGTTTAAGTGCATTTGAAAACTGTACATGTTTAGTAGAAATTGATTTACCTTCTAATCTTGAAGTGCTTGGTGGTGGTGCTTTTGCAGGATGTATGTCATTAAATAATGTAGTTATTCCAATTAAGATTGAGGATATTGCTCCAGCAACTTTCAAAGATTGTTATATGCTAGAAAATGTTGTATGGAATACAAACATTAAGTATATTGATTCTGAAGCATTCTATAATACTCCTTATAAAACAGCTATTCCTAACACAATTCAATCAATAGGGGATAGTGCATTTGCCTCAGATAGCAATAAACCTGTGACATTTGAAGGAGTAACAGTAGAATTAGGAAATGATGCGAACGGCGTAAGCTTAACTATTGGGAATGATGTATTCTTAAGAAGTGGATTATTATCTGCAGTTTTAGGTTCAAAGATTGTTAGTGTGGGCACTAGAATATTTGGACAATCAACTATTCAAAGTGCTAATTTATCTAGTTTAAAGATTGCCAAAATTTCAGATAATATGTTCTATCAGTGTTCTGATTTTGAAGAAGTTGTATTAGGAAATAACAATATAATTAATGCAATTGGCGAGGGAGCATTCTTCAAAACTAAGATTACAGATTTTGATTTTAGTGGTATTTTGGCTATTGGTAATTCTGCATTTGAAGAGGTAACTAGTTTAGCAATTGATATAGTTCTTGGTGTAGATTCTAATATTACAATCGGAAGTAGAGCATTCTATGGATCAGGAATTACTAGCCTAGTATTAGGTTCTAAGGTAATCAATCTTGGAAATAATGCATTTGCTGAAACTGATATTACTTCTGCTGATTTATCAGCATTAGAAATTACTGCTATTAGTGATTCATTCTTTGCTAATTGTAAGAGTTTATCAACCGTTATTATAAGCAATAAGATTAGAACTATTGGTCCTAGTGCATTCTTAGGAACAGCTCTTACAGATATTAGTTTCTTAGATGTTGCGGAAAATATAGAACAAATTATGGATGGTGCATTTGAAGGCTGTGAGTTCATGACAACAGCAGTTATTCCTGAAACTGTTTCTTATGTTGGTGTAGCAGCATTTAAGGATTGCAAGGCTTTAACAAGCGTAACATGGAGTCCATGCTGTAACGTAATGAATGATAGCACATTCAATGGTTGTACTGCATTAACTACTTTTGAAGTTCCAGAACATATTAGTAGAATTGGCAGATATGTATTTACTATGGATCAAGCAGCTACAATAACTTTCAAGAGCGTTGTACCACCAAGCGTTGATGAAAACTTCGCTGTTGGATATAGCAATATAACATTTATAGTTCCAGCTGGTTCTTTAGATGAATACATGAAGAATTATGTATTTGCAAAGGTAGTTGAAAATATAACTGAATAATAAAATATGGCTAGATTATTTCTAGCCATTTTTTAATTGTATTATTTTGTCTTAAAATATGATAAAATAAAATTAGGAGCGTGATTGCTATGAGAAAAAGAATTATACCATTTATGATATTACCTTTTTTACTTTTTGGATGTGGGAAAGATAAAAACGTTTATGCATCAAGCAAAAATACCATATATAAATTTGAACTTAATGAAGGAAATGCAATAATAACAGGTTTGAATTCGAATTATAAAAATCAAACAGATATAATTATTCCATATTCAATAGATAAACATCCTGTTGTTAAAATAGAGGATAGTGCATTTAATGGGATATATAGAATAAAAAGAGTTGATATGTCTAAGTCTAAGCTTTCTGAAATCGGCCCATATGCTTTTAAAAATTGTACAAACTTAATTAATGTCACTTATCCAAACACAATTGAGGAAATTGGCCATAATGCATTTGAAGATTGCACAAATCTTGAAGGTATGGATTTATCAAATTGTATAATAGAAGAAGTAAGTGATAATATGTTCCTAAAGTGTAACAGTTTGACTAACGTTAAGTTCCCTATTACTGTAAAAAAAATAGGAACAAATGTATTCAGCAAGTGTAGCAATATTACAACATTAGACTTTAGTGATTTGAATATTGAAGTATTAGCTGATTATGCAATATACGATTTAGACAATTTGCAACAAGTACAATTTTCAAGCACCTTAAAAGAAATTGGAACTTATGCTTTAGCTTCTAATCAAAAAATACAGACATTAACATTATCTAATACATCTGTTGAGACAATTAAAGAAGGAGCATTTAGTAATGATAAATTGCTATCTAAAATTAGCCTTCCTAATACACTTAGGTTATTAGGAGAAAAAGCATTTTATTATTGTTCTAAACTTCCTTCTGTTGATTTATCAAAAACACAAATAGAAGAAATATCAGAATCTTGTTTTGAATTATGCACAGTAATGGATAGAATTAGCTTGCCTAATGTTAAAAAGATTTCTTCTAGAGCTTTTTATAATTCTGCATTAAAAACTATAAATATTCCGAGCAACACATCTTTTATTGCCGATGATGCATTTAGATTGTGCAAAAAAATGGAATCTATTACAGTAGAAAATGATAATAATCAATATACTGTATTAAATGGAGCTTTATATACTGCAAATAAGGATAAATTATTGGTTTATCCTGTTGCGAGTACAGCCATTACTTTTACAATTAATTCAAATACTAGCATAATTAATGCATATGCCTTTACAGATGCTGTAAATCTAGAAAGTGTCAACTTAGAAAGTGTAAAACTAAGTGAAATAAAAGATTACACTTTTATGAATTGTACGAACTTAACGACTGTATATATGGGAACTGATGCTTCAACTGGAATAAAAAAGATTGGCGTTAAGGCATTCTTTGGATGCAAATCGTTAACAGCCTTTAATGGTGAATACTCTCTTACAGAAATTGGTGAAAGTGCTTTTTATGATTGTGTAAACCTAAAAGAAGTATATCTTGGTGAATCTACAGCATTAACTAAGATTGATGCTGAGGCGTTCTACAATTGTAATAGTTTAGAGACATTAACTCTACCTGGTTCTTTATATGTAGTTAATAGATCAGCATTCTATAATTGTTCAAGTATTACAACATTGACATTTGGTGCTAATAAAACAGCATTTGAAGAATTATTAAAGAGAAGTCCTAATTGCGGTTTAGAACAATATATAGATATAGTTAGTTAATTAATATAGTGAGGATTATTCCTCACTTTTTCTTTTTGAAAACACTTTAATATGAATATACTTTGTATATTTCATATTTTTAGTGTATAATAATACTAGTATTTGAGGTGATTCTAATGGATAAACTAAAAATAAACATGCTTTCAAAAGCCGATAGTGTAGATGGTCAAGGTGTAGGTTCGGCATATCTTGAACAAGTTGCTTTAGTTAAAGAAGCTGATGACTTATTTGAAGTTGCTGTTAATAAAAGAGGTAAAAAATTTGATATCTATCATATTCATTCAGTAAATCCAGGATATTATTTTA
>JAILIR010000230.1 GCA_024695185.1 bacterium
CGGTTTATATAATAGGAACATCTATTAATGAAATAGGTAAAAAAAGATTTGTAATTATTAAGTCTAATAGTCTTACAAAAGAAAAAATACTAAATTAATAAAAGGGCTCAATTTCGCCCTTTTACTTATTTATTTCAAAACTTTCAGTTTTTAAATCACAGTAATATCTGCCAGTTTCTGCAGTGAATTTCAATACACAATAATCAGGATCAGTTACACCTTGTTTATAAAACATCTTATCGAATTTTTTCCAGATCATATTCTTTGATTCTTGATCAGTTAATACTTCCATTTTACCCTTAAGCATAACACCTACATATTTAATTAAACCCTTATGATAAAAATAAATACATGCATTAGGATTGTCTAAATATTGTTTTACTCTCATTGATGATGAATTAGTAGAAAAATAAAACTCATTTATTCCATTTATCTTTCTGGGTTTAAGCATTGCTTTAACATTAGGATAGTTATCACTATCAACTGAACAAATAAAGCTAACCTTTTGTTTCTTAATAAACTTTTCTATTTTCTTTAATTCCATGTTTACACCTTCTAGTCAATGTATTTTTCAATAGTGCATTGTTCAACAACTTTCTTTCCAAGCAATGTAATAGATTGCTTTGGACAATTATTAATACATCTATAACACATTGTGCACTTATTATTTTGTGTAGCTTTATTATTTTCTAAAACAATATTATTCATAGGACATAACCTAACACATTTCCCGCAGCCTATGCATGTATCAGTATTAATTTTTAATTTATTTGAATAATTCTTTGTTTTATGACCAAACCATAATCTTTGTCCAAATAAACCAATCAAATGATTCAAAAAGTTTAATCCCTTTTTTGTAGGTTTACCCTTTTTAAGTTTTTCTGCTGATTTCTTTATCTTTTCTTCAGCATTTTTAATTAATAATTTATTCTTCTCTATAGGACGTTTTAATACTTTTTCATCTCCTATAGAATCAGGCATCTTTAAATGTAGTCCACCTATTGTTTTTGCTCCATACTTTTTTAAAAGTCTTTTTAAGCAACCTGCCCCATCGCCACTGAATAGCCCCATAGTAGCAATTGCAAATACTTTTTTATCCTTCCATAAGTCTTTATTTAATATAATAAAATCTTTTAGTATTTTTGGTAGACTACTAAAATATATTGGATAAGCAAAAATAATTGTATCACTATTTTCTATTTCTTTAATTGCATTATTATCTTCTATCGAATATGTTTTTACACTACTATCATATTCACTACAAAAAGTGTTTAGTGCCCACTTGGAATTTCCGGTACCACTAAAATATAATCCTATCATTTTATCAACTCCAAACCATTTTTATTATATCATATATAACGATTGATTATAAATACTAAAATAATAAAAGGGCTCGCATAAGCCCTTTTATTTATATTTTTTAATTATTTCATTTGCACAATCTAATCCATCTTTTAAGGCAACTACTACTAGTGATTGACCATTTTTCATATCACCACAAACAGAAATTTTATCATTGTATCTAAAGTTATTTAAACTAAATCTATTTCTATTCATAGTCATATTATAACTAGCTGCATCTTCTTCACTAGTTCCTAAGAACCCCATACAAATGATTAGATAATCACAATCTAAATATTCTCTAGTATTTGGAATATCAACAAACCTACCAGCTTCAAATTTTACTTTCTTAATATACACGCCTTTTATAACTCCGTTTTCACTAACCACTTCATCAACAGTTGTGTTATAGATTCTAATATCACTACCCTTTAGATAGTTAGCTTCACTAACACCATAATCTGTTTTCTTTTTATTAGGATAGTTAGGCCATGGTACTGTATTTTCTAGAGGTGGCTCATTTGTAATTTCTATTTCAGTAATAGATTTAGCGCCTTCTCTTGCGGCAGTACCACAACAGTCATTTGCTGTATCTCCACCACCTAAAATAATAACATTCTTATCTTTTAGGTTATAAGTAAAATCATTTCCATCAAGTAAATTCTTAGTTGTTTCAGTTAAGAAATCTACAGCATATAATACTCCTTTAGAATCAGATCCCTTACATACTAATCCTCTAGGTTTAGATGTACCACATGCAAATACTACTTCATCATAGCTTTCAAGTATCTCATCCATTGGAACATCAGTACCTATTTTAGTACTTGTAACAAATTTGATTCCTTCTTTTTTAAGTAGGTTAATTCTTCTATCAATGATTTGTTTTTCTATTTTCATATTAGGAATACCATACATTAATAGTCCACCTATTCTATCATTCTTTTCATATACAGTTACATCAAAACCAGCATAATTAAGATATTTTGCACATGATAATCCTGATGGCCCAGAACCTACAATAGCAACTTTTTTGCCATTTCGTGTAATGTCAGTTTTTGGCTTAATCCAGCCATTTTGGAATGCTTCTTCTATTAAGAATAATTCGTTAGCTTTTACACCTACAGCCTTACCATGAATAGAGCATGTACAGCATGCTTCACATAGTGCTGGGCAAACATTACCTGTAAACTCAGGGAATGGTGCAGTCTTTTCTAATCTCTTATAAGCTTCTTCATATAATCCTAAATAGATTAAATCATTAGTTTCAGGGATTAAGTTAGATAGAGGGCATCCTACCTTTCTATTGTTAATAGTCATAGCTGATTGGCAGAAAGGAATACCACAGTTCATACAACGACTTGCTTGTTGTTTTTGTATATCTAAATCAAAGGGAATATGAAAGTCATTAAAGTTTTTAATTCTATCTTTAATATCAATTTCTTTCTTGTCTACTCTTTCA
>JAILIR010000026.1 GCA_024695185.1 bacterium
GGATGATTTTAATTTATCAATACTTAGATGATTTAAAGTTAGAAAAGAAAAATTCGCTTAGAAATGATATTTTCCCTGGTTTACCAGAAGTTGAAAAGAGCACAATTAAAAAAGCAAAAGCGCCTCTTATATAGTCAGGAAGCATTTCCCAGTATAATTTCCATGGACCAACAGGAATTAAATCGATATATCTAGAGTCAGATATAATGACACCCTTACTATTGTTTGCTTCATATGGGAATGGGAATTTATCTTGCTTAATATTAGTTGCAGGATCAGATCCACCTCTAATAGCATATGGATGTTTTCCATTCATAAATAATACATATATTAAAATTGCTAATGAGAAATTTTCATGTCCCCATTGTCTTAAGCAATCAGAGAATTTTGAACCTTTCTCTAAAAGCTCTCTACATGTGAATTCGTTAGTTCCAACAGGACAAGGGAATCCTTCAATTTGATAACTATCTGTATCAACGAAATATACTTGCGTTGGTGATGTGAACATTATATTTCTTGTGTTAATATCTCCAACTATAATATTTCTTTCATGTAGATAATAGAACTTTTGGATAATTGTATAAGCTAATGTTACAATATCTTTTTTCTTCCATTTTGGGAAGTATTCTTGGACGAATGCTCTACTTTGGATTTTTGATAAAAGAAATCCTTTTGCAATTGGCATTGTATATCCAACTATTTCATTATATGAGTTCATTACTAAATCAATTGGCCAGCAAATATCTTGGTCATAAATCGGTTTAGAAATCATTAATTTAATCTTTTCAATTTTTGCTCTTGTTAATTTACTTAAGCTATATATTTTACATGCTAGGTTTTTACCTATAGCATAAACTGTACCTTCTCCACCTTTGCCAACAGGACTTCCTAAATAAAAGGCCATATTGCTTTTATAAGTCCTAACAATATCGCCTTCTGTTGGTACAAAAGAAACTGTAATAGGGGTTGATGGTGTTGTATTGACTTTAGTAGCCATTTTAAATTTTTCTTCTTCAGGCACAACTGTCTTTTTGACTGAAAGTTTGTATTTAGTCGCCACTTAAATCACCTCCATTTTTCCCTACACTTTTATAATAACACATTTTTATTCTTTTTACTATAAAATACATAGTATTTTTTATAGTATTTTCTAATCAATTCCTAGCAAATGGTTATAAGCATTTATAATTGCTTCTCCATAATAAGCAGCTATGATCATTCCTATAGCTAAATATGGTCCAAATGCTACACCTTTTTCTTTTCTAATCTTTCTTAAAATAATACCTTCTACTATAAAGCCTAGTAGACTTCCTATGATTAATCCTAACAAACATCTTCCAGCACCTAGGAATAATCCACAAACACCCATTAGTTTGATATCTCCACCACCAAGGGCATCTTTATTTCCGGTTTTTCTAATAGCTATCCAAGCAATTACATAGAAGCCTACAAAGAATATTACGCCACCAAGTATACCCCATAAAACATCAGTATATTCAAACACCATTGCTAAAATAGCAAGAATAATAACAATAATATGACATGTATCAGGTATAATAAATGTTTCAAAGTCTGTAAATATTATAATAATCATCGTTAAAGAGAATAATAAAACAATTATTCTATACATTTCAGTTGCATTATAAGCTTCACAATCTTTTACTTGAAATACAGTGAAGGCTGCTAAACCCATAGCAAATATAGGTACAAGTAGTCTTGAAACGCTCATCTTATGACCGCATTCGCCATATTTTCCTTTAGAGAATAAATAACCGAATAGTGGTATAAAATGCCACCAACTTACATGATTATCGCACTCGTCGCATGCTGCTTGGTATTTAATTACATTTTTTTCTCTTGGAAGCCTATAAATCATCATAATTAGAATAAAGCTTAATAAATAGGCTGCTCCAATATAAATAAGATATCTTGCTAACATAATACCCTCCTATATTCAAAAAACTAGGTGGAGCCTAGTTTTCTGTTTCATCAATATTTTCTATTTTTAAAATTACTTTAGTAATTCTTCTACCTAAGACTTCTTTTATGGTGAATGTTAATTTTTTATTCATTTCTACATAGTCATCATCTTCAGTTTTAGAAATATATGAAGCATCATAGAAAATTTGTTCTCCTGCCTTAGGCACATCATCTATTTGTTCATATAACCATCCAACTAATTTACTATGATCTGATGGTGCTTTTCCTAAATTTAATTCTTCAAATAAAACCTTTAGGTCTACTTTAGCATCAATTAGATATTCGTCATCATCAATTTTTGTGAATAATTCTTTTTCTTCATCATCATGTTCATCATAGATTTCTCCTACAAGTTCTTCAAGAGCATCTTCCATTGTAACTAGACCAGCCGTTTCACCAAACTTACCACTTACAATAGCAATATGTACTTTTTCTTTTTGTAGTTCTCTTATAAAATCATCAACAGGCATTTTTTTGTTGACATATTTTGCCGGTTTTAATATATCAATAATTTTAAATTCTTTATTTTCAATAAGGTATGTAAAGAAGTCTCTCTCGTAAAGTATCCCCAAAATTCTATCTTTATCATCTTTATATACTGGTATTCTTGAATATTGATTATCGTAGAATACCTTTTTGATTTCATCAATTGGTTGATCAACTTCAATAGCAACCATATCAATACGTGGAATCATAATATCATCAACAATCTTATCGCTTAATTTTAAAGCGTTAATTATCAAGTCTGAATCATTTTCTTCGATTACACCCTCATCAGCCATATTATCAACGATTGTTTCTAATTCATCTTCAGTAACAGTTGGAGCTGGATCTTCTTTAATGTTTTTAGCAATTAATCTACTTAATCCATTAAATAAGATATTTAAAGGGAAGAAAAGTATGTTCAAAAAACTTAGTATATAAGCTGTTTTCATTGCTAAGCCTTCAGCATGTCTTTTAGCAAAGCTTTTTGGCATTATTTCTCCAAAGATTAAAACTATTAATGTTACTACAGCTGTAGATACAATTCCAGAAACTGTATCATCGGTAATTAATTTGGCCGCAATAAAAGCACCAATAGTAGCCATAGCAATGTTTACTATATTATTTCCAATTAGAATACTTGATAATGTATTATCAAAGTTTTGATGAACTTTTAATGCTTTTGCAGCGCTCTTCTTACCATTTTCAGCGTAATTAGTTATTCTAACAATACTTAATGATGAATAAGCTGTTTCAGATGCACTGAAAAAAGCAGACAATATTAGTAAAATTACAAATATAACCCACAAGACGGGGGGAATAGACACATCAGTCAATATCAGCGCGTAAGATTCCATCTAACCTCACCTACTTTATTATTTTTCTCTAGATACATATTCTCCAGATTCTGTACTAACGATTACTCTTTCACCTTGGTTAATGAATAGAGGTACTTTAATTACCCAACCAGTTTCAAGAGTAGCATCTTTTGTTGCATTAGTCTTTGTATCACCAGCAACACCTGGAACACATTCAGTTATTTCAAGTACTACTTTATCTGGAAGGTCAACACCTAGTAATTCACCTTTATAGAAAGTAACATTTACTAACATATTAGGAACTAAGAAGTGTAATTCGTCTGTAATATGAGATGCAGGGATTTCAACTTGTTCATATGTTTCAGTATTCATGAAAACATGATTGTCTCCATCTGCATATAAGTATTGCATTTCTTGCTTATCAAGAATAGCTTGTTCAATTTTGATACCAGCATTAATACGCATTTCTAATACGCCACCAGTACGCATATCTCTAACTTTAGTTCTGATGAATGTATTACCTTTACCTGGTTTTACATGCATAAACTCTAAGATTTTTAATAATTTACCATCGAATTCGATAGTCATTCCGTTTTTAAATTCATTACTTGTCATTTTTATTTACCACCTTTTAAATTTAATATCTATGATATTATAACATAACAGATACTAAAATAAAATAGTAAAAAAGAAAAAAGCCAAAATTATTGGCTTAATTTCTATAGAAGTTTTCAATTAATTCAATGCATTTATCAAGTGGATTGTCTAAAATATCAATCATGTGAGCATTCATTTGATTTTTAAACCATGTGATTTGTCTTTTAGCATAATGTCTTGTGTTTTTCTTTATTTCTTCTATGGCTGTAGCTAAATCATAAACTCCATCAAGATAATTATTTATCTCTCTATAACCTATTTGCATAGCTTTATAGCCTTCATTTCTTAGTGATTTTACTTCATCAATTAAGCCCATTTCAATCATCTTATCAACACGTCTATTAATCCTATCATATAATATATCTCTATCTGCAGTAAGGCATATCATTAATATATCATATAACGGCTTATTCTTGCCATTTCTACTAGAAAGAATATTATTATTTTTTGCTTGAATATATGCTCTAATAACTCTTCTACGATTGAATGGATCTACTGTTGTATTTGGATCAATTTCTTTAAGCATTTCATATAGCTTAGAAGTCTCAACATCATCATATGATGCATCCTCATCTAAATCTCTTTTATTATCATCAAACTCATAATCGTATAGAGCTGCTTTAACATATAAACCAGTACCACCAACAATTAGTGGTCTATCTATTGCTTCTATTTTTTCTCTAACATCTTTTTGAAAATCACATACAGAATAATCTTTATCCAAATCAAGGAAATCAATTAAGTGATGTTTAATACCTTTAAAATCTTTTAGCTTTGCACTACCTATATCAAGCTTTTTATATACTTGTACTGAATCTCCATTTATTACTTCATTATTAAAAATTTTTGCTACTTCTAATGAAATATCACTCTTGCCAACACCTGTAGCTCCTACAATACATACTACTTTTTTCATCTACATAATCCTTAGGAATAGTTTTTCTATTTCTTTTTGTGTAATAGATATTATAGTAGGCCTACCATGTGGGCAAGTGAATGGATTCTTACATTCAGATAATTGCGCTAATAAGGCATTTATTTCATCTATTTCTAGATTTCTATTTGCCTTAATAGCTCCTTTACAAGCTATTCTTTTAGCAAGCTCATCTCTAATCGATTTTAAATCAATGGTATTCTTTTCAACAATGTATTTAATCATTTCTTCTGTTGAAGTAACAGGGTCTCCTAAAATCCAAACTGGAACACTTCTAAGATATATACTACTATCACTAGCATCTTCTATAGTTATTCCAAGATTAGAAAAATTATCTATATGACTATCAATAAATATCTTTTCTGTTTTTGTTAGTTCTATAATTGATGGAATCAATAATTCTTGACTAATCTTTGATGGGTTTGTTAGTTCAACAATATATTTTTCATATCTAATTCTTTCAGCGGCAGCATGTTGATCCATTAAAAACAACCCTGTTTCATTTTGGAATATTAAATATGTTCCAGCATACTGACCGATATATTCTAAGTATGGTAATTTTTTATCTAATTCAACACTATCTTCATTTAGGAAGCTTTGTTTTTCATACTCCATTTTTTCAATATAGTCATTAGCCTTTTCTTCTTGTTTAACTTCTACTTTGTTTTCTATATTATGTAATGTATTTATTGGTTTAGGTTCTATATCAATTTTAGGTATAACCATATTCTTATTTAAGGTATTTTTAATTGTACTAGTTATTAATTCTTTCATTAAATCTTCACTAGATAATCTAACCTCTTTTTTGGTTGGATGCACATTAACATCTACAAGCATTGGATCTATTTTAATAAATACAACAGCAAGAGGATATCTACCAACAGGTATATAAGTATCATAGCCTTCGATGATAGAATTAATGATTCCATAGTTTTTAACATCTCTACCATTAACTATTAGAGTAATGGCGCTTTTACGCGATTTATTAACTAATGGATGTGCAAGATAACATCTTATTTTTATACCATTTTTTTCGTTTTCTACTTCCATCATATTTTTAATAGAATCAACTCCATATATGTTACCTATGATACTTTTCATGTTGTTGTTTCCATTAGTTTGAAGTAATACTTTTTTGTTATTAATTAGTTTAAATCTAACTGTTGGATTAGATATAGCAAGCTTATCTACTACTTCGCATACATTAGCTAATTAAACATTTTCATTTTTCAAATATTTTAATCTTGCTGGAGTGTTAAAAAATAAATTGCATACAGTAACTTCAGTACCTTTGTTTAAAGAAATAATACCTTCATCCATTAATTTAGATGCTCTAAGATGAATATAATAGCCAATAGATCCATCATTAGATTTTATTGTCATATCACTAACAGATGCAATACTAGGTAGTGCTTCACCTCTAAATCCTAAAGTACTAATTCTAAACAAATCATATTGGTTTTTGATTTTACTTGTTGCATGTCTTAAATAACTTATTTTAAGATCTTCTTTATCCATTCCTATTCCATTATCAGTTACTTTAATTTCTCTAATACCAGAATCAACTAATTCAATAGTAATTTCACTTGATTTGGCATCAAGAGAGTTTTCAATTAGTTCTTTTACTACAGATGATACTCTTTCAACTACCTCTCCAGCAGCAATCATATTGGATAAATGTTCATCAAGTTGTACTATCTTTGACATATATCATCACTCCACTCAAAATAATTATACAATAATTTATTTTGTTTTTCCATAAATATATGTTATAATAACAATGTTGATATTAAGGAGGATAATATTATGTACGAAAAAGAAATAGAAGCTGCAAAAGAGCAATTTGGAAAATTACTCGAAAAGCAATTAAAAAGAGTTGATGCAATGAAACTTCAAGGTGATTTCATTGACTATAAGAAATTAGATAAAATCATTATCGGTGTTTGCGGTGGAGATGGAATTGGACCAAGAATCACTCACGAAGCTGCAAGAATCCTAGAATTCTTACTTAAGGATGAAGTTAAAAAAGGAAAAGTTGAATTTAAATATATTGATGGACTAACTATTGAACGTAGAGCTGAATTATTAAAAGCTATTCCTGATGATACATTAGAGGAATTAAAAGGATGCCATGTAATCTTAAAAGGGCCTACTACTACTCCAAGAAAAGGTGATCCATGGCCAAATGTAGAATCAGCGAATGTTGCTATGCGTAAAGAATTAGATTTATTTGCTAATGTTAGACCTGTTAGAATTCCAGAACAAGGAATTGACTGGACTTTCTATAGAGAAAATACTGAAGGTGGATATGCTGCTGGTAAGGAAGGCGTTAATGTAACTGAAGATTTAGGAATCGATTTTACGGTAGTAACTTCACAAGGCTGCGATAGAATTATTAGAGCTGCTTTTGAATTTGCTAAAGCAAACGGAAAAACTAGAGTTACAGCCGTAACTAAGGCTAACATCATCAAGACAACTGATGGAAAATTCTTAGATACATTCTATAGAATAGCTCAAGAATATCCTGGCATTACATGCGATGACTGGTATATTGATATAATGACTGCAAAGCTAGTTGATGAAAAGAGAAGAAAAGATTTCCAAGTAGTTGTTTTACCTAACTTATATGGTGATATTATTACAGATGAAGCTGCTGAATTCCAAGGTGGAGTTGGTACTGCTGGTTCTGCTAATATTGGTAAGCGTTATGCTATGTTTGAAGCAATTCATGGTTCTGCTCCTAGAATGGTAGCTGAAGGTAGAGATATTTATGCTGATCCATGTAGTGTTATTAGAGCAGGTGCTATGTTATTAAATCACATTGGTTATATTGCTGAAGCTAGCAAGCTATATAAAGCATTAGACATTTGTACAATTACTGAAAAGAAATTAGTAATGACTGGTAGAGATACTGGTGCTACTGGCGAAGAATTCGCAAACTATATTATGGATACAATAGCTAAAATGTAATTTGAGGTGAGTATTTTGAAAGCAATTCTTTTATTGATTAAAGGATTTATCATGGGAATTGCTAATGTTATACCTGGTGTTAGTGGTGGTACATTGGCTATCATTTTAGGTATATATGAAAAACTTATTAATATATTAAGTTGTTTGTGGAAAAATATAAAAGAAAATTTAAAATTCTTAGTACCTCTATTCTTAGGTATGGGAATAGCTATTATTGCTGGTTCGTATGTTATAGATTGGGGGTTAACTAATTTCCCAATTGCAACAACAATGTTTTTCATAGGATTAGTAATTGGTGGTATTCCATTCATATATATAAAAGTACATAAAAAATATAGTATATTAAATGTTTGTATCTTCATAATAATTATGGCACTTGTAATACTAATTAGTTTATGGAGTATGGATAGGACAGTATCTTTAAATAAATTAGACTTCCTATTAGTTCTTAGATTGTTCTGTGTAGGTGTTATTGCTGCAGCAACAATGATTATTCCTGGTATAAGCGGTTCATTAGTTTTAATGAATTTAGGTTATTATGAAAGTATCATTTCAGCTATTAAAGGTTTATCTGATTTTAGCCAATTTGGACACAATTTCTGTGTTCTTCTACCTTTTGGAATTGGCGTTATTGTGGGATTAGTTCTTGTTGCTAGACTGATTAAATGGTTAATCAACAGATTCCCTGTTCAATCATATTTTGGTATTCTTGCTTTTGTTATAGCAAGTATTGTTAGTATCATAATTGGTATGAATAAAACAGGATTCAATGTTAGTGAATTTGCTTTAGGATTCTTACTACTTGTTGTAGGTGCATTCATTACATTTATTCTTGCTAGATATGATTATATTAAGAATGCAGCCTCCGAGGGTGAAGAGGAAAAAGAAATAGAGACAACAAATGAAGTTGTTGTTGAAAATAAAGAAAATATAGACTAAATAAAAAAGGATGTTGAGTAAACATCCTTTATTTTTTTAGCATTGAGTTAAATATGCAGCACCAATAATACCTGCATCATTTCCTGCAGTTGCTTTTAAGATCTTTGTGTTCTTAACATTTCTAAATGCTATCTTATCGAAGTGCTTTTGAATATTATCAATAATTATAGCACCACCATTTGAGATTCCACCACCAAAGATTATAGCAGATGGATTTGTAACACATGCAATAATACTTGCAGCATATGCTAAGTAATAACATACTTTATCAACAAGTGCGAATGCTTCTTCGTCACCTTCTCTTGCCAAATCAACTATTTCCTTAACTGATAATCCTTTTAGTCTAGCTGACTTACTAGCTATATGAGCAATACCCTTTGCAGCACAAGTTGTTTCAAGACAACCAATATTACCGCAACCGCATTGTCCTTCATCAGTTACTTTAATATGTCCAACTTCTCCACCAGCACCGAAATCACCATTAAGGATCTTTCCATCAACTACTATTCCACATCCAATACCTGTACCAATAGTGATTGTTGCACTACTCTTTAATCCTTTCCCTGCGCCACATTTTGCTTCAGCTAATGCTGCCATATTTGCATCATTACCAACAAAAATGTTATTGTTCTTTACATATTTTTCTAATTCAACTTTAACATTGACATTCTTTAAATTTGCATTTGGACAATCAACTACATTATCTACTACTGGTCCTGGAACACCAACACCATAGCTTACTATTTCATAGTCCTTATTCTTTAAACTTTCAGATACATCTTTAAAAATGTTTTCTGTTGTTTTGATTTGATACTTTTCTAATAAGTTCATATCTAAATCAAAGATACCAATTTTTACGGCTGTACCGCCTACATCAATTCCACAAATAGCTTTCATATAATCCTCCTACTATTTAAAAAGATGATTTTGCAATCATCTTTTATCTTTTTCTTCCTTTTGTTGGAGCATCACCATCAAGTTTTCTTAACTCATCTGGTGTGAATCCTAATTTCTTTAATACACCAATGTTTTCAGCTAATTGAGGTATCTTGCAAACACCAACTACAACAGTAGCGATTTTTTGGTTTCTAAGTACCCAAGCTAAACTGATTTGGCCAATTGATTGTGCTCTTTGAGCAGCAACGATATTTAACTTAGTTAATGTTCCTCTTAATTCTTCAGTAACATCTTCTTTGTTTAATGTTGGGATAAAATCTTTAGTAGCTCTACATTCTTTTGGAACATCTTGGTTAATATACTTGTTAGTTAATAAACCTTGAGCTAATGATTGATAAGCCATAGTTCCTCCACCGAATTCGAATAGAGTATCTACAACACCATCATCTTCTGGGTCACGGATTAAATAAGAATATCTAATTTGACCACCAACGAATGGAACATCTAACTTCTTTAATAAATCAGCCATTCTTCTAGCTTCAAGTGAAGTATAGTTTGTTAAACCAATGTATAGAGCTTTCCCTTGTTTAACAACTTCAGCTAATGCTAAAGCAGTTTCTTCAGGATTGATATCATGATCATAATTTTCATGGAATAATATATCAACATAAGGAACCTTTAATCTTGCTAAAGACTTATCGATTTGAGATAAAATTAATTTTCTAGATCCGCCTTCAGACATTGGTGCATCAGATAAAGTTCTTCCACCAACTTTTGTAGAGATTACGATTTCATCTCTATAAGGCATTAGATCGTCTTGCATAATTTTACCAAATAATTCTTCTGTCATACCTTCTGGTTCACCGAAGTTACCAGCTAAGTCGAAATAGTTAATGCCATTATTGAATGCTGTTAAAACTATTTCACGGCAAGATTTAAATTCTTGTGGTGTGTTAAAATTGTACTTTAAACCTAATGATACTACTGATACCTTAATACCAGTACTTCCCATTCTTCTATAAAGCATACGACGTGAACGTCCTGCATCTGCATTAAACATAAGTCATCCCTCCAAATTCAAAAATGTAAAAAAAATATGCTAATACGTTTACATAATTATATTATAATAAATACTTATTAAAATTTCAACATTATTTTTAATTTTTGACCCAATATTTACTTTGAAAAGCCATAGCAAAAAACAAAGATTGCTTCTCAATTAGTAATTACTTGAAAAATCGCTTATTTTAGCCTTTTATTTTTTCAACTAACAATTCATAAGCTTTATCTACGTCATCAACATCTTCAAGCTTATATTTGTTGTTTTCAGTATTAATTATAATTGTTTTACCACTTCTACATATTAATGGTCTAACAACTTGTAGCCCTTTGATTTCTGAAAAGTTAAGTGTTATAGTTTCTTTTGACTTATCAGGTGTAAAAGTGATAGAGTCATCATCAATCTTTAAAATTAAGTCTGGTGTTTTTAAATAACCAATCAATGAGTTATAAGCAAATAAATCGCCTACTATTGCGATAATTGGCACTATACACATAACTGGTATTGTCCAAGTTTCAGCTTCTTGTTTTGCTAAGAAAAATAGAAAAACAATAACTAAAACAGTTAGAATTGTGGCAATTATAACACATGTTAAATAGATGCCTAAATATTTTTTGTCTTTTCTAATTTCCATATTAATCACTGTCCTTTATATTATTATACACCTTTTTAGAAAATAAAAAAATGACTTCTAATAGAAATCATTTTAGCAACAGAATTTTATTATATAAGCATCAATAGCTGTTTGAATTGTTTTCTTTGCTTCAGCTGCACCAAGTACTTCTTTTACAACTGGTTGTTTTCCTTCAAGTTGTTTATATACTGTAAAGAAATGCATTATCTCTTGGAAAATATGTTGTGGTAATTCTGAAACATCTTTATAGCCATTATTTGCTGGATCGTGTTCACAAATTGCAATTATTTTTTCATCAACTTTATCATCATCTACCATCTTTAATACACCAATTGGATAACAATCAACAAGTGCTAATGGAATAATAGGTTCAGAGCAAATAATTAATACATCTAGTGGGTCATTATCATCTGCATATGTTCTTGGAATGAAGCCATAGTTTGCAGGATAGTGAGTTGATGTATAAAGAATTCTATCCAAAAATAATCTTCCTGTTTCTTTATCTAATTCGTATTTATTTTTACTACCCTTTGAAATTTCTACACAAGCAACGAACTTATCTTTGCTTATTCTTTTAGGGTTAATATTATGCCAAATGTTCATATTAATCATCTCCACATTGTATATAATATCACACTTGAAAATAAATGAAAGTTAGAAAATGTTTTCACTTTTACATTTTCTTTGATATGTACATTACTATCCATAATCCACCTAATAATATACATAAAGCAAATGCTACAACGTTATAAATAATTGTGCCTTTTATTTCAACATATTCATTTTTCTTTTTGCAAACATAAAGTCCTATACAAGAGAATAATAAGCCAAAATATGCAGCAAACCATACAACATCAAATAAAGATGCTAAAGCAAGTGCAATAGCCACTGAAGGAGCAATATATTCAGCGTGATGTGTGTTAGGAATTTCTTCTTCAGCATTCTCTTCTTCTTCTAAATCTTTTTGATCTTGCCTTTCTAGAGCTCTATTAAATATTTCTTGTATTTCATCTTTTTCTTTATCGTCGTTCATAAAATCACTCCAAAAATGATTATATCATACAAAAACAAAATGTGCTACTTAGAGCACATTATTTTTCTATTAATTCATGTAATACTTCTTCAAAGCATACACCATATTTTGAATCATAGTTTTCTTTTGCTTTAGTTGCTAAAATAGAATCAACTGTAAAATCTACGGCTTTTTTAGCACTATCAAGTAGGTCTCCACCTTTTGCTAATGCACCAACTAAAACACTTGCGAATATATCACCAGTACCATGATAATATCCTTTTATTTCTTCTCTAACATATGATCTAAATTCATCTCTATCAACATTATATGTAGCTACACCAACTGTTCCTTCTTTGAATGATACACCTGTAAGTACAATGTTTTTGATTCCCATCTTTGATAGTCTATAAATTAGTTCTGTAATATATTCTTTTGTTTGTACTCCTGGGATATATTCCATTTCTGTTAAAAGACAAGCTTCAGTAATATTAGGAACAATTACATCAGCCATACAGCATAATTCCTTCATCTTTTCAACGTATTCCATATTAAATAAACTATATAATTTTCCATTATCAGCCATTGCTGGATCAACTAAAACTATATTGTCTTTTGTTGAAAAGGACTTTATATATTCTGATACTAATTCTATTTGATTACTCGAACATAAGAATCCACTATATATAAAATCATATTCTCTATTTAATTTTTCCCAATGTTTTCTAATTGGCTCAAATTGATTATCTAATGTTAGGCATGTGTAGCCATCAAATCCACCTGTATGTGTAGATAAAACTGCAGTTGGTAGGACGGAACATTCTATTCCCATCGCTGAAATAATTGGAAGTGCAACTGTTAATGAACATCTGCCAACGCATGATATATCATTAATTGCTAATCCCTTTATTTGAGTCATAAAAACACCCCCTACTTATTCAAATATATATCAATAATTGATATATGTCAAACAATAAACGTTTTCATATTTTTTTTAATCTTTTTTCGATTATAATAATAAATGGGGTGATTCAAATTGAAGAAAAATGACATTTCCCTATTCATTATGGGGGTTTTCTATGCCATAGTAGGAATTATCTTTTTGACTGTTCCAGCTGAAGATATTTTGAAATTTGTCTTCATTATTTTAGGTGTTATTTTAATAATAGCTAATGGTTTAGTTTTACTAGATTGTTTGCCTAAAATTAGGAAGGATAAAGCATATATTGTAGTTTTAATCATATCTATTATTCAAATAATTATGGGTGTGTTTGTAATTGTAACAGAAAGCAAAACATTATTAATCATAACAGGTGCAATATTAGTTGCATTACCAACATTAGCTGTTATAGCAGCCAAAGATAAAAAGGAACAATTAAAACTTGAAATCACAAAGATTTCTCTTGGTGTAGTTTTTATTGTAATAGGTGCTACAGATGCAGCAAGACTTGTTTTCGTTTCACTAGGAATTATTAGTTTAATATTTGGTGCAATGTATTTAGTTATTGCCTTATTGATGTCTATTATAAAAGATGAAATAGATTCGACAGAAAATAGCATATATAAGGATGGAAGACTTATTGCTTCCAATTATGATGAAAAGGATAAAAAAGATAAATAGAGAAGGAAATGCCTTCTCTATTTTTTTGTTGGACTTCTATTCTCATAGATTCTAAGTTATAAAATAACTTAATGGGTATCCCAACCATGTGCCCAAAATGAATTTCTAGTCACCTTAATAGGTGTTCCTATTTTGTAGGCTTTCTTCCGAAGCTAGCCTCCGTACTATACATATTCAAATATTTAGCCATGCCACGCTTATAAATGTTTATTGCTGCATTTAAATCTCTATCTATACTTAATCCACAAACAGGGCAAATAAATGTTTCTGATGATCTTGGATCATGGATTGAACCACACACAGAACACATTTTACTTGATGGAAATAGGCGTTCAACAAAGATAAGCCTCTTATTATACATCTTGCATTTATATGTAAGCATTTCTCTAATCATATAAAGAGATGATTCTATTATTTTTCTTCTTATCACTTTTGATTTTTGTTGCTGGACTAGTTCTTTTATGGATAAATCTTCCATAAAAACAACATCATAATTTTTAACTAATTCAGTTGTTGCTTTATCCAAAGTATCCTTAATATAGTTTCTCTTATAAAGGTATAATTTTGTGATTCTTTTTTTCGTTTTATACCAATTGTTTGATTCTTTTGTTTTTTTACTTAATTCTT
>JAILIR010000090.1 GCA_024695185.1 bacterium
ACTCTAATGTATTTTTAGTTAGGGCAGTTAAAAATAGTGATCAAGGATTGGTAGTAGAAAAACCAATAATCATAAAAAGGGATAAATAAGCTATATTTAGGAGGTAGAATATGTTTTCTAGATATTTAAATAGTAAAAGAGAAATATGTAAAAGACTAATATTTCAATTAAAAAAGAATTATAAATATGTCTCTATTTTAGGCAAAGAAATTAAAGGTGATTCTATTAGAGTAGCTACTCGCTTTACGCGTATAGGAGATACCTTTGAAGCTCAATGTGGCTTTGTTGTTAGAGTATATAACAATAAGAGCTATTCAGAATATGCCTTCTCTGATATTAACGATAATAATTATGATTATATTTATAATGAGATAGTTAAAAAGACAAAATTAAGTGAGAATCTATTAAATGATCAAGTAAATGCTAATATTGTTAAAGAAGAAGAAATTAAAGAAGATTTTGTTAGACATTTAGCTGATAAAAAATTATCTAATGAAGAAATCATTAATAAATTCAATATCATTAAAACAAATGCTCATAATTATTCAGATAAAATAATTAATGTTATTTTAGGCTTAGAACATTATGAAGTTAGTTCAATGTTTTTATCTGATAAAAAAGAATTAACCCAAAACTTCCACTGGGTTTTAGGTATAGTTAGTATTACTTCTAGAGATAAAGAAAATATTAAAAATGTTTATAACTGTTATGCCCATAATAGTATTGTTAAATGTTTAAAGGAATTAGAAAAGAATTTAAATGATTTATGTGAAACATCAATTAAATTACTTGATTCAACATTAATAGAACCAGGAGTATATGATATTATAACTGCTCCAGCTATTACAGGCTTAATTGCTCATGAAGCATTTGGTCATGGAGTAGAGCTTGATATGTTCTTAAAGAATAGAGCAAAAGCTAAGAATTATATTAATAAATATGTAGCAAGTCCACTTATTACCATGCATGATGGAGCTAGTAGTTGCCTATCTCAAGCATCATATTTCTTTGATGATGATGGAGTTTTAGCTCATGATACAATTATTATTGAAAAAGGTATACTAAAGCGTGGTATATCTGATTTAGTAAGTGCAATGGAATTAAAAATGGAGCCTACTGGTAATGGTAGAAGACAAAATCCATTCCATAAATCATATTCAAGAATGACTAATACCTTCTTTGAGGCAGGTACTGATAATTTAAAGGATATGATTAAATCAGTAGATTATGGTTATATGCTATGTCAGATGGATAACGGAATGGAAGATCCTAAAAACTGGAACATACAATGTACTTGTGCTTATGCTAAAGAAATTAAAAAAGGAAAGTTTACAGGTAAGATAGTTGCTCCTGTAGTTATGAGTGGTAATGTCTTAGATTTATTACAATCTATTACTGCTGTTTCTAAAGAATTTGAAATACATGGTTCAGGACATTGTGGTAAAGGACATAAAGAATGGGTACCAGTAAGTGATGGTGGTCCATATTTGAAAGCAAGGTGTAAATTAGGCTAATGAGAAAGTATATTGAATTATTAGATAATGCGAATTTATTCGGCTGGAAAATTAGAGAAATAAAAAAGAAAACCACTGAACTATATTATATTTTAGATAAACTAGAAACTAATAGATCAACAGATGAATTATTATATAATGTCACAGTATATGTACTAGAAAACAATAAGGTTGGCGCATCAAGTTTTGATATATATCCATACATGGATAATGCTGAAATAAAGCGAAAAATTGAAACTAATAAAAAGAATGCTTCATTTGCTTTAAATGACTATTATGAGCTACCTAAATATGAACATTTACATCATAGAGATTTAAATACAAACTTAAGTGGAGAGCCACTTAAAGTATTAGAAAAAATAAAGAATTCTATCTTTAGTGTTAAAAGTGATGCTTATTTAGCTGCAACAGAATTCTTCTTAGTAGAAACTGATGAAAGATTAATTAATTCTAATGGAGTAGATGTAAAACAAAAGAGCTTTAGATTAAACATTGAATTAATTCCTACATATAAGGATGTAGAAACATATAAGATGTTAGAAATGGAAAACTATAATTTAGTAGAGCTTAAAAAGGAAATAAAAGAACTACTTAATTTATCAATTAAAAGATATGAAGCTAAGGAATTAGAAAATAAAGAAAAAATAAATATCATATTAGAAAATGATGAAGTAGCACAATTATTATCTTTCTTTACTGATGACTTAACTTATGGAGCAAAGTATCAACATATAAACATTAATGAGATTAATGATTCTGTACAAGGTAAAATAAAAGGTGATAAATTAACTATAAAGATGGTTCCTCATTATGATGGATGTATTAATTCAAGAGATTTTGATATTGATGGTGTTGTTTTAAAAGAAGTATCATTAATTGAAAAAGGTATAGCGAAAAATATGTATGGATCATATAGATTTGGTTATTATTTAAAAGAAAAGCCTACAGGTATACTTCCTATAACTGTAGTTAAAGAAGGTAAAAAAGAACTTAGTGATTTCAAAAATGATAAGTATGTTAGATGTGTTAGATTCTCTAATATGCAGCTAGATTCTAATACAGGCTTCTTTGGTGGAGAAGTAAGACTTGGATTTTACTTTGATGGTAAAAAAGAAATACCAGTAACTGGTTTTTCTATTTCAGGTAATATCAACGAACTTAAAAATGTCTTATACTTATCAAAGGAAGTAGTTAATCTTCCAAGCTACCATGGACCTAAATATTTATTAATTAAAGGAATGAAGATTGCATAATAAAAAACGGCTTTACTAGCCGTTTTTCTTTATATATTCTAAAAATCTTTTGCTAGCATTAGATAAGTTTCTATCATAACATAATGTAATATATCTTGTATCTAATTTTTCAGGAATATTTATTATTTTTAGTTCTTTATTTTTTAATTCATCTTGAATATATTCTTCAGCTATACAAGTAATACCCATATCCTTTTTAGAGAACTCTACAAGTAAATCTAGGCTTGCTAGTTCAAAGTTAGGTTTTAATATTACACCATACTTTAGTAGGTTATTATCTAACATTTTTCTAGAAGAGCTTGCTTCTTCTAAAAGTAATACTCTATGATTAAGTAAATCAGATAAATGATTAATTCCTGTTGTATCATAATCATATGCGCAAACAAAGACATCATGTAGTGCTAGACAGTTAATTGTTTTAACATCTTCATAGACTGGAGAGTGTACAAAGACTAAATCTACATCACCGTTTTTAAGAAGTCTCATAGATTCACTTGTTGTACAGTTAGTTACTTTGTATCTTATTTTAGGAAATATTGTTTCAAATTCTTTTAGCTTATCAATTAAAAAGTATTTACAAATAGTATCACTAGCACCAATATAAAGAGTACCTGTATCTAAGCTAGATAAATCATTAATTGTTTGGTTTAATTCATCAACTTGTTTAAAAATAGATTTACAGTAATCATATATTTCTAGACCTTCTTGGGTAAGCTTTACTCCTTTTTTAGTTCTAACAAATAATTGAAATCCAACATTATCTTCTAAAGATTTTATGTTTTGACTTACTGCTGGTTGAGATATATATAGCTTTTCACTTGCTTTAGAAAAACTCTCTTCATTAGCAACAACGTAAAACACTTGAAGTAAGTTTAAATCACTAATCATAGATATAAGACCTCCTTATAGTACATATAATATTTATATATTATACTTATACCACATAATTTGTTATAATAAAAGAGCGAGGTGAAGTTTTTATGAAATATAGTGGAACTATATCAAGAGGAGTTAGAACTCCAATTATTAAGAAAGGTGATGACTTAGCATCAATCGTTGTTGATTCTGTATGCAAGGCTGTAGATGAAGCTAAAATTGAAATCAACGATAGAGATGTTGTAGCTATTACAGAAGTTGTTGTAGGTATTTCTCAAGGAAACTATGCTACAGCTGATCAAATTGCTAAAGATGTGAATAACAAATTTGGTGATGCAACAGTAGGTTTAATTTTCCCAATTATGAGTAGAAATAGATTCTCTATGTTACTTAAGGGAATTAGTAGAGGAGTAAAAAAGTTAATCGTTATGTTATCGTATCCAGGTGATGAAGTAGGAAATAAATTAATTAGCCCAGATGCATTACTTGATACTGATATCAACCCATATAAGGATGTATTTACTGAGGCAGAATTCAGAAAATACTTCCCTAATACAGTTCATGAATTTACTGGTGTAGATTATATTAAGTATTACAAGGAAGCTTGTGAATGCGAATGCGAAATCATTTTAGCAAATGATCCTAGAGCTATTTTAAAGTATACTGATAATGTAATTATCGCATCTATCCATGAAAGAAAGAGAAACAAGAAGATTCTAGAAAAGGCTGGAGTTAAAAAATGCTACTGCCTAGATGAATTAATGACTTCTCCAGTAGATGGATCAGGATATAATGATAAGTTTGGTTTACTAGGATCAAACTTAGCAACTGATAACTCAGTTAAATTATTCCCAAGAAACTGTCAAGAATTAGTAGAAGATGTACAAGCTAGACTTAAGAAAATCTATAACAAGAATGTAGAAGTTATGGTTTATGGGGACGGCGCATTCAAAGATCCTCAAGGTGGTATTTGGGAACTTGCTGACCCAGTAGTATCTCCTGGATACACTAAAGGTTTAATTGGTACACCTAATGAATTAAAGTTAAAGTATTTATCAGATAATGAATTTAAAGGTTTAGCTGGTGATGAATTAAAACAAGCTATGATTAAGAGAATCAAAGAAAAAGATTCTAATTTAGTTGGTAGAATGGAAACTCAAGGTACTACACCTAGACAATTAACTGATTTACTAGGTAGTTTATCAGATTTAACAAGTGGTTCTGGTGATAAAGGTACTCCAGTTATCTTAATTCAAAATTACTTCTCAAATTATTCAAATCAATAATAGACATAAATGGCTAGAAATGTTTTATTCTAGCCTTTTATTTTGATTTTTATTGCTTTTTAAATTATGCATGATATAATCTAATTAGGAAGTGATATAATGAAAAAAGCATTGTTATTTATTTTAATGTTAACATCTATTATTCTTTTAGGAGCATGTAAGAAAAAAGAAGCGACACCAAGAACTATGGATAATTTCTTAACTGATTTTACTTTATCGCAAAAAGAATTTGAAGATTATGAAAGAATTATAAAAAACGAAAAGGGACCTAATAAATTTTCCTATTTAAACAAATTTATGGCACTTCCTTCCTTGCGCCCTAAAAATAAAACGATAATTAATTCAATAAGTATTACAGTATATAATCATTCAGAAAGTGATTATTCATTTTATCTTTATAATCCAAAGGATGTTATTTTTACAAAATCAGATGGTGTATATTATATGGGTGGATTCAATTATTATAATAAAATGGAATTAAAAAGTGGCGAAGAACGTGAGTTAACTTTTAATGTTAATCTTAAAGTTAAAACATCTAGTAAATCATTAATTCTTCTATCAAATTTAGTATGCCCTAGAGAAGGAGAAGGATTTCATGAGGATGCAGCAAAAATAAAAGAAAATGGTGGAATGTATAATTTCAAAGTAGATTATAGTGTATACTTATAGAAAAAGCGGCTATAAAGCCGTTTTTCTTTTGTATTATTGAACAAAACATTTATATATTGTATAGTTTTACTGGGAGGAGATATAATGAAAAAAATAATAGGAGTTGTTTTATTTTTATTTCTAGCAGTTTTTCTTGTAGGTTGTGGTAAAAAAGAATTACCATATAATCCAACAATATATGCACCTAATGATATGGTTATAACTGATGAAGTATTACTTAATAATAAAGTAAAGAA
>JAILIR010000091.1 GCA_024695185.1 bacterium
GTCAAAGGTATTTTTAAGTAATGCTTTTTAAGCTTATTTAAAGCACTTTGATCAGGAAAAGCCATCTTCTTTGTTTTGACAAGCTCCCTCGTGTTTTTAAATAGCTCTGTTTTTCTTATCATATCTAAGTTAAGTAATAGAACTCCTGAATTGATATAATTCTTATCAATAAAGAATCTACCAAGTCTATCTATTACACCCGCAAATTCATAATTAGTTATATCGATATCATATAAGCTTTTGATATCTTTATTAATCATTGTGTCTGTGTCTAAATATAATATTTTGTTTGGTAAATCTAGCTTATCAGAAAATAAGCGTAATAAGCAGTATGGAGTATAAAAGCTATTTATATTTTTGCTATCCTTCATCTCACTATTAAATAAGTCTGTCATATTTATTAAGTGACATTTATTATTTATATTCTTTTCTTTTAAAATAGTATCTAGCTTATTAGCCATTTCGCTACTTATTCCCTTAAAATTATCAATATCCATTGTGACTAAATATACATGCACTTCTTCATTAGTATGCTTTAGGATAGATAAAGTGGATAATACTATACCTTTAAACACATAATCATTACCTGTATACATTATATTAATCATTATTATCATTCCTCTTATAATACTTATGATATTCGTATGTTGATAATTCACTTCTTTTTTTCATACATTCATATACTTGATTTCTTAAATCTGTTTCCGCTTCTTTACCCTTTAATTCTTTGTTTGAATAAAATGGACCATCTACATAAACAGTAATTTTAGGTTTTTTACTAAATTTTCTTTTCTTATAAGTTGTTGTAAAACAGTATGCTGGTTTATCAAATTTTATAGGATACCTAAATGATGTTGATTTATATGGTCTAATCTTTGTATAGTAAGGCCATAAGTGTGCTTCAGGATATATTACAATTGGATGGTTATTATTAACCCTCTTATCCATCGCATTCATAAAATTCTTTAAACCTGTCACATGACTTGGTACAGGAAGTGATCCACTCATTTTAATAAACCAAGCTGTACCTCTAATACTTAAAGCATCAGGATTAACAACAATAAAAGATTTTCTTGGAAAACCAATTAAGTTTGGTATATAAGCATCGCAGGGTGCTTGTGTATGATTACCATATAAGAAATATTTCCCCTTTTCTTTTCTTACAATCTTTTTGTTTTTAATTTTAATGTGTCTTTTCTTACATGTTAGAAAAGCAATAGTTGTCATTATGATTCTATAAACGAAGAATTCCATAATTAGAAATACAATATTTCTATTTATGTATTTGTAATCATCTTTTATTTCCCTCTGATGCTTGATGTATGCGAAGCAAAAATCATCATTAAGTTCATCATCATAAAAATAACTTCTCATTTTTCTCACCCACCCTTATTTTATTTAAAAATACTAATTTTTAAAAGAAACTCCTAGTTCAACTCTCTATACACCTTGTTTTCTACCGGTAGAATTTTACTCTACTACAAGTAGAACACTTGATTTTTAGCCCTTATTTTGCTATAATTTTATCGTTATGAGAGATGTTAGACAAATAATCGCCGAAAATTTAATCGAACTAAGAAAAGTGAATAAACTAACACAGTTAGAACTTGCAGAGAAATTAAATTATTCAGATAAGGCTATTTCTAAGTGGGAAAGAGGCGAATCTTTACCTGATGTAGAAATACTTTGTCAAATAGCTGAATTATATGGTGTAACACTAGATTACCTAGTAACAAAGGATCATGAAGAAGCTACTATAGAATATAAGATTAGTAAAGAAAGGGCTAATGTAAACAAGACCATTATCACATGGCTATCTGTATTTTCAGCTGTTTTATTAGTTGTTCTATCTTATATCTTAGTACTTACAATTGCTAAAGTTAATTTATGGATTTTATATGTTTGGATGATACCACTTTGTTCAACATTACTATTAATATTTAATTGTATTTGGGGTAATAGAAAATATAGATACATCATTTTATCTATACTTATGTGGTCAATGTTAGCTAGCTTTGCACTCCAATTTATGAAGTATAATATATGGTTAATATTTACTCTTGGAGCACCAGGTCAAGTAATAATATTATTAATTTTCCAACTTGGAAGAATTAAGACAAATAGTCATAAAAAATTAACTAAAGAAGAAAATGAAAAAGACTCAGATTAATTACTCTGAGTCTTTTGTTTTATCCCTTTTATTTAAAAATACTAATAAATAAAGGAGTCCAATTGTTAATATTCCTATTATAGCTATTGTTGCTACATTAGTGTACCACTTATATGCATAATAATCTAAAAATAAGTATGGAGCTTCTACTTTTTTCGCTAATATAAGTATAGAAATAACTATAGTATAAAT
>JAILIR010000191.1 GCA_024695185.1 bacterium
ATTAACTTGATCAATAATACTATTTAAATCAAGGGCATTAGTATTCAAATCATTACCTAATGCTTGTTTTAATTTATTGATATTTACCTTATATTTGTTTTCACCAAGTTTAACATATACATCATCACCTTGATAACTTACAAATATATCATCAATATTTGCATTAACCTTAACACCACTTAATCCTAAATTAATTTTTAGATCTCCTTCTAATTTAGTATCAAGAGCCTCAACATTAAGCTTGAAATCATTCATTTGTCCTTGAACTAGTGGACCGAAGATTTCTTGTAGATAACCTATAACATCTTTTTCAGTATCATCAATATCTCCTATTTCATCAGAGATATGTTCTTTAAATAAATCTTTATCAGGAATATCAAACTTACCATATTCAATAATTTCAACCATATTACATTTGCATGTAATACTTCCTAAACCTGGCATTGCGATATCATATACTTCATATGTATCTACTTCAATAGGTGTCCAATCACTAGTTAATATAACTGTTAGCTCAGTTGTTTTATAACCAGGATAATCACTGGCATTACCTACTGTCTTTGTTTCTCTTTGTTTTCTAGGTGCTGATTTAACAGGATCTAGAATTAATGTTAGTTTATAATTTTCTTCAAATGGTTCTACTGTTGCTTCTAAAATAGTATCCTCATTTAAAATATAGGCTTGGAAATCTTTTGGATGCCATCCATATTTTTCTAGGAAGACATCATTTGTAATAGTTGTATATTTATCTGAATGATTCTTTCTAACTACTACTTGTTTATTCTCTAAGTATTTTTCTTCATAAACATGAACAAGTGAACTATCACTAATAGTTTCAATGTAACAACCATCTGTAGTTACTATTCTTGTGTTATGAATGTCTTGGTTGTAACTAATTACCGCAACCTTTGCTTTTACAGTACCAGTTGTAACAGATTTAAATTCATTAGTATGCTTTATAACCCAGTTACAAATAGCTGCATTATCTTTACCGCTATAATCCATCGGATTGCCACTAGTTGGTCTTTCTATTTCAAATGATTCTGTTTCATCAGCTAAGGCATAATGCTTAGTATTGAACATTTTTATAATAAATACAGTTGCTACAACTAATATTGCAGTAAATAGTATGATTAACTTTTTATGTTTGATTCTTGGTGTTTTCTTTGGCTTCTTTTGTTTCTTGTTATTTTCATCCATAATATTATCCAAGAAAATCATCTCCTTTTCTCTATATTTGTTTAACTTATAGTTAAACCCCATAGATATCGATTATATTTTATATTATTATTAAAAAAAAGTCAAATTAAAGCGATTTCCTTTGCATTTTCTTTACATTTTTCAAAAAAAATGAGACAAAAAGGCTGTTTTTGTCTCAAAAAAATAAGCTCCTTTTTGGAGCCTATTTTAACCATAAATAAAATGTAAGAGCCATCATTACAACTAAAAATGCTGTAATACCATATATAATAATTTGATGTTTAGATAGATATCTTGTTATCTTTTCGTTGTTGATATGACTTGTTACTTTTCTAAAAGGATCTGTAATAAATCCAATAATTATTCTAACTACCTTCATCACATACCTCCTACTTTAAGAACATATCTAAGTATTCAACTAATTTTTCTCTATCTTGTACTCTAATCATGATACCTTCAGTTGTCATACTAATATGAGCAGTTTCTTCACTACGTACGATTGTAAGTGCATCACTTACTTCTGAAATACCTAGGGCAGCTCTATGACGAGAACCCATTGTCTTATCACCAGATTCAGATTGTGTTAATACATAATATGCACCAGCACATCTTATCTTATCTCCTCTAATAATTACGGCACCATCATGAAGTGGTGTATTTGGTTCAAATATATTAATTAGTAACTCTTTAGAAATATCTGAGTTCATTTGAATAGCCTTTTCAGCATATTGGTCTAATGAGTTATGTTTTTCAATTGTTATGATTGCACCAATCTTTCTTTCAGCTAAATAATATACCGCATCAATTATTGCACTCTTAGAACCTTGAGAACTAGAAATGGTCCTTATTGTGCCAATTTCTTGAGGTCTAATATTATCTAACTCTAAACGCATTTCTTTACCTATCAGTACTATAAATAAGAAAGGAAGATAGAATTTTAAATTTAAACCTTCATCTCCAAATATCCATTTTGCCATCTTTAATCTGCCTTCTGGTGCCTTACATACAAGTATTGCTATACCTAAAACAACACCACAGAATAAAGAATAAATAAAGATCTTCTTATTCTTTAAAATTATCGATAAACAAAACAATAATACTATAAAGACGATATAAACATCTAAAACAATCCATAAAGCATCCATATTTTATCACCAATTTAATTATAACATTATAATTAATGTAAAACAAATGTTTTTGTGATAAAATAATATAAAGGACTGATATTTATGGAAAATAATTACGATGCTATAATCGTTACAATTGATTAT
The DNA here is from genome assembly GCA_024695185.1 of bacterium. Taxonomy (GTDB): domain Bacteria; phylum Bacillota_I; class Bacilli_A; order Acholeplasmatales; family JAEDCM01; genus RGIG10196. Next base: position 2,472 of record JAILIR010000191.1, read on the forward strand.
GGTGATGGGCTAATAGACTATTATGAAAAAGAATTAGCAAACCTTTGTGAAGCTAATGACTTAAATAATGTCTATAAGGTTAGACAAAAATTAGATAAGCCAAAGGTAGGTTATTATGTTGGTATTGGTAAGCTAGATGAGATTAAAATGATTGCTACTTCTTACGATATTGAGCTAGTTATTTTTAATGATGAATTATCACCTAGTCAATTAAGGAATATCGAAAACTATCTAAATTTAGAAGTAATTGATAGGTCTATGCTTATACTAAACATATTTGCTAGTCGTGCTAAAACTAATGAATCTATGATTGAGGTTGCTCTAGCACAATATAAATATATGTTGCCTAGATTAGTAGGACTATCAAGAAGCTTATCACGTCAAGGTGGTGGCTTTAATGCTAAGGGCCCAGGTGAAACCCAACTAGAACTAGATAGACGTAAAATTGAAAAAAGAATATATAAATTAGAAAATGATTTAAAGCAAATAAATGTTAGTAGACAAAATAGAATAAAAAAGCGTAGTGATAAAACAGTAGCTTTAGTAGGTTATACTAACTCAGGAAAATCCAAAATAATGAATGCCTTAATTGAAATGTTTCAGGATAACAAGAAAAAAGTATTCTCTAAAGATATGTTATTTGCAACACTTACTACTTCTAATAGAAAAATAACATTCCCTGATAATCAATCATTTATTCTAACTGATACAGTAGGTTTTGTATCAAAACTACCACATCACTTAGTTAATTCCTTTAAATCAACCTTACAAGAAATAACTGAATCAGATTTAATCTTACACATCATAGATTGTGCTAATCCTAATTATAAGCTACAAATAGATGTAACAAACAAGGTATTAGATGAACTTGGATGTAAAGATATACCTATTTTATATGTTTATAATAAATGTGATTTATTAGATGAACAGTTCTTCCCTGAAGAAGAAAATTCTATTATGATTAGTGCTAAAACAGGATTCAATTTAAGACTACTTGCGAATACTATAAAGAAAGAAATATTAAATGAAGTAGAAACAGTTGAACTATTAATTCCATATGATAAAGCTAATCTAGTTAATAAGCTAAAGGAAAATGAAAACATCTTAAAAATAGAATATTTAGATACCTCAATAAATATATTAGCAACTATTCAAAACAAGAATATGCACATATATGAGAAATATAAAAAAGCTCTTTAATTAGAGCTTTTTTGTTAGTCAATTGTTGCATATTCAAAGTCAGGAAACTTAACATCTGTTTTAAGTTCAAATAGATTTCCACCAAATCTATCAGCGCTTTTAGCACTAGTAATTATTAGGCTAGATTCTTCTTTGTTATAGCATAGACATGTTACATTTGATGTAGGCACATCATAAGTCTTTTTTAGCAGTCCTGTTTTACTACTTCTAATTTCTATTCTTTCCCCCTCCCATATTGCTACCCATAGGTTTTCATCCTTATCGATAATCATTCCATCAGGAGTACCATCATATATGTTACATAATACTCTTTTGTTAGATATATAGCCTGTATCTAAATCATAATCATATACGTATATTACATGTGCTACAGAATCTACTACAAACATTCTAGTATATTTAGCATTCCAACATATACCATTACCTAGTTTTAAATCAGGATCCATACATACTAATTCTTTATTAGTGTAACAATAAAGCTTACTTTCAGGTGAATGAATGCCATCATCTACGATAGATGAGAACCAAATTCTACCCATCTTATCAATGTTAGCATCGTTACATCTATTTGATGGATCAAATTCTTTTGTTAAATCACAAATAGATTTAATAATACCTTCTTCATAAACATAAAGATTAGTTGTTCCAAAAACTAAAAAACCATTGCTTCTTTTTAAAGGTATAGCACAACCTATTTTTTCGTTAAAGCTAACTGTTTTTATTTTACCTCTAGTATCTGATGTGATAAGTAAGCCTTTAGGTATATCAACCCATGATAATAATCTATATCTAGTATCATAATGTGGTGATTCAGCTAGATTATTCTCATACTCTAAAAATAATTCTACTTTA
>JAILIR010000194.1 GCA_024695185.1 bacterium
AATATGAGACTGAATTAGATAATATAGTATTATTATCAAGTTTAGGGAATCCACTTTTAGTATATAAATCACATTTTTTAGATAATACATCAAAAAATATTTCTCCATCATTATCTAGTATTTTATAGATATCATTAAACATCTTTTTAAAACCTTCTAGGTTAGTATGACTGAATACGTGATAAGCATAAATACAATCAAAACTATTATTTTCAAAGGGCATATTTAACATATCACATTCAATTACAGGAAAACTTATGTTTCTTTCTTTTTGCCAGTTCTTTAGATAATTTATGCAATATGGAGTTATATCACAAGCAGTGACATTAAAACCATAATCATAAAACAACATAGAATGCCTTCCTAAACCACATCCTAAATCTAGAACTCTTTTTTTATTTTCTTTAATCCATTTGTTTGCAAAATAGAAGCTTTCCATAGATGGTTCTAACCACTCAACGCCTTCATTTTTTTTCCAATCCCAAGTTTTAGAAATATCCATATTTATCACTTCCTAAAGCAATTATAACAAAATAACAATTTTCTATCTATATTTTTAATTAAAAATATGTTAAAATCTTAAAAGGTGATAAATTATGAAAATAGCATTACTTGGAAATGGTAATATTGGACGTCCAGTATTCGATATTATCTATAACAAAGAAGGAAAATTCTTTAAGGACAATAACATTGAAATTAAATATGTCTTAATTAAGAGAATGGATAAAGCTCCATTTGAAGCTCCATTTTTCACTACTGATTTTACAAAGATTGAAAATGATCCAGAAATTGAATTAGTATTTGAAATTATGGGTGCAAGAGTTTCGTATGACTTTATTAAAAGATGTATTTTAAAGCATAAGAGTATTATTACAGCAAACAAGGCTGTAATAGCAGATCATTTTACTGAGCTAGAAAACTTAGCAAAGGAAAATGGTGTTAAATTATTCTTAGAAGCTGCTGTAGGTGGAGGTATACCTATCATCTCTACACTTCATAACAATAATTTAGTTAATAACATTAACCGTATCGAAGGTATCGTTAATGGAACAACAAACTATATTATCACATCTATGGAAAAGGATAACTTAAGCTATGATGAAGCTTTAAAGAAAGCTCAAAAGCTAGGATTTGCGGAAGCTGATCCAAGTGCTGATGTTCTTGGCTATGATATGGTAAGAAAGATTTCTATATTATCTCAAATAGCTTATGGATGTGAAGTAGACCATAATAAAGCTTATGTTTATGGTATTACAAATATCACTAAAGAATTTATGAATGCCGCAAATAAAGTTGGTAAGACATTAAAATATATTGCATCAAGCGAGATCATTGATGGCAAAGTAGAAGTATTAGTTGAACCATGTTTAGTTGATAGTGATGATATCGTCGCATCAGTTAATTATGAATTCAATTTCATTAGATATTTTGGAGATCATTCTCAAAAACAATTAGTATATGGAAAGGGTGCTGGCCCAGCTACGGCAAATGCTATAGTTAATGACTTAAGATTATATGTTGCTGGTTATGATCCATACATTGTTCCATATAGAGATTTAGAAGTAATTGGTAATAGTTTATCAAAGGGAGTATACTTAATTGAGTATAATGGAATCTTTGATATGAATTTAGTAGATAAGGTTGTAGATGGTTATTATTTAACTAAGGAAATTGATAGCACAACATTCAATAACCTACTTCCAAATATTAAATTCTACGCTAAATGTATATAATAAACGGCTATAATTAGCCGTTTTATAAACTTAAAGGAGGATATAATTATGGTTAGAACTCGTTTTGCTCCAAGCCCTACAGGCTTTATGCATATAGGTAACTTAAGAACTGGTTTATATGCTTATTTATATGCTAAACAAAATAATGGAAAATTCATTTTAAGAATTGAAGATACAGATGTAGAGCGTTATGTAGAAGGTGCTGTTGATTTAATATATAAGACTTTAAAGGATTGTAAAATCCAAATTGATGAAGGGCCAAATGAAGGTGGAGATTTTGGACCATATATTCAAAGTGAAAGAAAAGGTCTATATATGAAATATGCTTTAGAGCTAGTTGAAAAAGGTGCGGCTTATTACTGTTTCTGTGATAAAGAAAGATTAGAATCTATTAAAGGTGAAAATGGTATTAAGCGTTATGATAAGCATTGTCTACATTTATCAAAAGAAGAAATAGATGCGAACCTAAAAGCTGGTAAGCCATTTGTTATTAGACAAAATATGCCTACTGAAGGAGTTAGTAGCTTTGTTGATTTATCATTTGGTGAAGTAACTGTACCTAACTCAGAACTTGAAGATCAAATCTTAATCAAATCAGATGGTATGCCTACATATAACTTTGCAAATGTTATTGATGACCATTTAATGGGTATAACTCATGTTATTAGAGGTAATGAATATTTATCAAGTACTCCTAAGTATAACTTACTATATGATGCATTTGGTTGGGAACGTCCTGAATATATTCACTTAACTCCAGTTATGAAGGATGAAACAAGAAAGCTATCAAAGCGTTATGGTGATGCGAACTTTGAAGATTTCATTTCTAAAGGATACTTACCTGAAGCTATCATTAACTATATAGCTTTAGTAGGTTGGAGCCCTAAAGGTACTCAAGAGAAGTTTACAATGGATGAATTAATTGAAAACTTTAGTGTATCTGGCTTATCTAAATCACCTGGTATCTTTGATGAAGCTAAGATGAAGTGGTTAAATGGTGAATACATTAAAGAGCTACCATTTGATAAGTTCATGGAATATGCTAGACCTTATTTTGAAGTTTCAGCTATAAAAGGTAAGTATAGCTATGAGATGTTTGGAAGTCTACTTCAAAGTAGAATTGAAATATTCTCTGAAATACCTGAAAAGGTCGAATTTATCACACATTTTGATAAATTTGATAGTGAATTATATTTCAACAAGAAGTTAAAAATAGATGCTATTAAGGCAAAAGATGTATTAGAAAAAATATTACCTAAATTAGAAAATTTAGATTTCACTGAAGAAAATTTACATGATGTAATTTGTAAGACAGCAGAAAGTATGGAACTTAAGAGTGGTGTAGTTTATACTGTTTTAAGAATTGCTTTAACTGGTGTACAAGTAACTCCAGGTGGATCTGTAGAAATGGCTTTAATTTTAGGTAAGGATGAATCTATAAAGAGATTAAAATTAAGTTTGGAGTGGTTAAATGAAAGCAAGTAGAATGTTAATTGCAACTTTAAAGGAAGTTCCAAATGATGCGGTAATACCTTCTCATATTTTATTAATCAGAAGTGGTATGATTAAAAAGATGAGCGCAGGTATTTATAACTACCTACCATTAGGACTTAGAACACTTAGAAAAGTTGAAAATATAATTAGAGAAGAAATGGATAGAGCTGGTGCTGAAGAAATCTTATGTAGCTGCCTACAACCAAAAGAACTTTGGGAAGCAAGTGGTAGATGGTATAAGTATGGTTCTGAACTTATGCGTATCAAAGATAGACATGATAGAGATTTCTGTTTGGCTCCAACAGCTGAAGAAGTATTTACTGATTTAACTAGTGTATTAGTAAAATCATATAAACAACTTCCCGTTATTCCATATCAAATTCAAACTAAGTATAGAGATGAATTCCGCCCTCGTTTTGGTTTAATGAGAAGTAGAGAATTCATTATGAAGGATGCATATAGCTTTGATGTTGATACAGAAGGCTTAGATAAATCTTATGGTTTAATGTATAAAACATATGAAAGAATCTTTGATAGATTCCATCTAAACTATAAAATAGTTTTAGCTGATAGTGGAGCAATTGGAGGAAATGGGTCTCATCAATTTATGGCACTATCATCAGCTGGTGAATCAGATATCGTTTATTGTGATTGTGGTTATGCCGCAGATGCTGAGAAGGCTGAAAGTAAAGCTATCGAAGGAGTTAAAGAAGATTTATTAGAACTTGAAGAAGTTAATACTCCTAACTTTAAGACTATTGAAGAAGTTGCAGGCTACTTAAATATTGATAAGACTAAGACAATTAAGGCTGTAGCTTATCGTGATATGGAACATAATAAAACAGTTATTTGTTTTGTTAGAGGAGATAGAGAAGTCAACGATATTAAAGTAATTAATGCACTAAATACTAGCGAAGAATTACTACGTATGGCTACTCCTGAAGAAATCGCTGAAATTGGCTCAGTAGAAGGCTTTATGGGACCTATCGGTTTAAATAAAGATAATATTATCGTAGATAATGAAGTAGCTTTAATGTATAATGCCTTAGTTGGTGCAAATAAAGCTGATTATCATATTAAGAATGCTAATTTTGCTAGAGATTTCAAGTGTGAAACTAAAGATATTAGATTAGTTAAAGAAGGAGACTTATGCCCAATCTGTGGTAAACCTATGAAGGTTGAACGCGGTATTGAAGTAGGTCAAGTATTTAAACTACAAACTAAATATAGTGAAGCTATGGGCTGTACATTCCTTGATAAGAATGGTGCAACAAAACCAATGGTTATGGGTTGCTATGGTATCGGTGTAACTAGAACAATGAGTGCTATTATTGAACAATACCATGATGAATTTGGTATTAAGTGGCCTCTAAATGTTGCTCCATATCATGTAGTTATAGTTCCTGCTAAATACACTGATGAAGCACAAAAGGATCTTGCTGATAAGATGCATGATATCTTAAATGATAGTAAGGCTGAAGTAATCTTAGATGATAGGGATGCATCTTTAGGCTTTAAGATGAAGGACTTTGAACTTATCGGTATACCTTATATCATCATTGTTGGTAGAAGAGCTAATGAAGGTATCGTTGAGCTTAAAGATAGAATGACTAATGAGAAAATAGAATTACCATATATGGATGCTATTAATAAAGTATTAGAGGCTATCAAAAACATCTAATGAAAAATGCTAAGAAATTTAAAATAATATCTATTATACTCGTTAGTATATTCAGTTTATTTCTTTTTACATTTGGACTTATTTTAAT
>JAILIR010000195.1 GCA_024695185.1 bacterium
ATTTGTTTTCCCTGTATCAAATAGTATTTTTTTATTATTTAATTCAATTAATAAAGACAAACCATGTTCAAAAAGTAAAAATGGAGTTTCTTTATTTTCAATTAAACATCTTATTCTCATATTTACTCCTTAAATAAATAAAGGACTTATAAAAGTCCTAATTATTTTTCTTCTTGTTTGTTGTATTCATCTAATACAGCTTTTTCTAATTGCTCCCTAGTTTCAGCATTAATAGGATGAGCTATATCTTTAAACTCACCTTCAGGTAGCTTTCTTGATGGCATAGCAATAAATAGTCCATTATCACCATCAATAATTCTTAATTCATGAATAACGAAGCAATCGTCAATAGTAACAGAAGCAATTGCTTTTAATCTGTTATGTCCATCTACTTTTTTTAATCTTACGTCTGTTATTTTCATCATCAACCATTCCCTTCGCACGTATACACTATTATTGTATCATATTTGGAAAACGTTTTCAATAATTTTCATAAAATTAAAAATAAATATTTTTATTCAAGTGTCTCTGTTTTTATTTCTAGATAGTTATTATTACTTATAAATTCTTTCATATCGAATGAATAATAAGAACTTCCACTACCACTTAAATGCATCTTTAAACCCTGTGCTTCATAATACATTTTAAAATCATAAATGTCTGGATATAGCCTAATTAAAGCCATTTCTAACTCGTTATCACCTTTATCAGTTTCAATGTATTTAGCAAATACATCCTTTGTTAGAGCTTCAAATCTAGGATTAAAAATGTATACCTCTTTTTTAGGATAGCTTACAAATTCTAGTATATCTCCTCTACCTCTAATAATGCCTGGTTTATTATACATAGTAAACAATGTATCAGAACCAAACTTTAAGGCAATACTTGCTAGTTCATCAATAGATAGACCTAAATTCCATAATCTATTTAAGCCTCTAAGGGTAGCAGATAAATCAGCAGATCCACCACCTAAACCTCCAGCAAGAGGTATATTTTTCTTTAATACAATTTTTACACATTTATCTATATTATAGTTTTCTTTTAAATAGTGAATTGCTTTAAACATTATATTATTTTTAATATTTATACTTGATTCTATGATATCAACTGGATAATCATAGAATTCTAATTCATCATATATATTTATAGGCACTACTAAGCTTTCTAGATCATGATATCCATCAGGTCTAGTTCCTAGTATTTTTAAATATATATTTATTTTGGCATATGCTTTTTCAGTTACCATTAAAATTTCTCCAATAATTCAGGATGTTTTTTAAACAATGAAATTTTAGCAAGCTCACCTTTAGTAACCCACTTATAATCTACAGCTTCATGTAAAACAACTTTATCTGTTTTAGCATCAGCTTTATAAATACATCTAATAATATAATGTCCTACAACTCTATCAACTAATTCTATATTTTCAAGCTCAATTTCTGTTTCTTCTTTTACTTCTCTAATTAAGCCATGAATTTCATCTTCACCACTATCCAAACCACCACCAGGTAGTTCATAAATACTTGGGCTTATTACTTTATAAGGGCTTCTTTTTTGTATTAAATATAAGCCATTATATTTTATAATTGCAGTAGTTACCTTAAAGTAAGAATTTGGGTTACTTAAGGCATTTCTTGGTACTGTGATACCTAGTGGATTTAAGTCTTTATCATATAAATCTACCATTTCCTTACTCATAAATTCTTGTAAGATTTTATCTGATAAATCAATAAAATTATCAACAGTAAGTTCTTCACTTCTTGCGGTTGTGCTTATATTTAAACTAGTTAATATTTTTTCAAACCTTTCTCTTTCAGGGCCAAAACGATTCATTAAATTATTGATTAATGTCTTTCTTCTTTGAGAAAATGAATTTCTAACTACATCAAAGAAAAATGATTCGTTTTGTGGCTTATGTTTTATTTCTTTAAAGACATCTATTTCTATTACAGCACTATCAACATTAGGCATTGGTTTAAAGACAGTTCTTGGAACTTTAAAAAGCTTTTTTACACTTGCTTGATA
>JAILIR010000003.1 GCA_024695185.1 bacterium
TTTAACTAAATCATTTAATTTAATCATCATATACTTATCAACATTATTTAATTCTTCAAATGGAGTTAGTTTATCTAAATCAGAAATATTAGCAAGTAGAAATTTGAATGTATTTCTAATTTTTCTATAAACTTCACTAACTTGTTTAATGATATCATCACTTATTCTTTGGTCAGCTGTATATTCACAACTTGCTACCCACATACGTAAAATATCAGCGCCATATTGATTAACTACCTTTTGTGGATCAATAGTATTTCCTAGTGATTTACTCATCTTTCTACCTTGTCCATCAAGAGTAAATCCGTGTGATAAAACGGCTTTATAAGGTGCTTTTCCTGTAGTCGCAACACCTACAATTAAGCTTGAGTTAAACCAACCTCTATATTGGTCAGAACCTTCTAAATATAGGTCTGCTGGGTATGGAAGATTATAATGTTTTAGTACTGCCTGGCTACTTGAACCTGAGTCAAACCATACGTCCATAATATCAGTTTCTTTTGTGAAAACTCCATTAGGTGAATGGCTATTAGTATAACCTTCAGGAAGTAATTCTTTAGCTTCTTTTTGGAACCAAATATCTGAACCATATTGTTCAAATAAATCAGCGATATGATCAAATACCATCTTTTCTACAACTGGTTCACCATCTTCACAATAGAAAATAGGAATAGGTACACCCCATACTCTTTGACGTGAAATACACCAGTCTTTTCTATCTTTAATCATATTACTAATTCTTAGTTCTCCCCATTTAGGAATCCAATTAGCTTTTTTGATTTCATCAAGTAAATTAGTTTTTAATTTATCAATAGAAGCGAACCATTGTGCTGTTGCTCTAAAGATTACTGGTTTTTTAGTACGCCAATCATGAGGATAACTATGTGTAATAGGCTTTAATTTTAAAAGTGAACCACATTCTTTTAAGTCATTAATGATTACATCTTCACTAGCATCATAGAATAAACCAGCATATTTACCAGCTTCTTCTGTTTGATATCCCTTATCATTTACACAAACTAAGATATCTAGTCCATATTCTTTACCTGCGATAAAGTCTTCTTCACCATAACCTGGAGCAATATGAACAAATCCAGAACCATCTGTAGTTGTTACATAATCAGCATTAATAGTTGGGCTTACTCTATCATATAATGGATGCTTATATTTTAAATCTAGTAAATCCTTACCAAATTTTCTATCTAATACTTTAACATCTTCTAAACCTAGTTCAGCACTTAGTGAATTTAATAATTCTTCAGCACAAATCATCTTACCCTTATTTGAATCAAATAATACATATTCAATTAATGGTCCTGCACAAACAGCTAGGTTACCCGGAAGTGTCCATGGTGTAGTTGTCCATACTAAGAAGCTTGCATCCTTATAATCGCCTTTTCCATTAACAATAGGGAACTTAAAATAAATTGATTTAGATGTAATATCTTGGTATTCAATTTCAGCTTCAGCTAATGCTGATTCACTAGATGGTGACCAATAAACTGGTTTTAAGCCTTTAAAGATAAGGCCATCTAAAGCCATTTTTGCGAATACTCTAATTTGTTCAGCTTCAAAGTAGTGTTGTAGTGTGATATATGGATCATCAAAGTTTCCAAGTACACCTAAACGCTTAAAGTTTTCTTTTTGTTTAGCTACTTGGTTATAAGCATATTCTTCACATTTAGCTCTAAATTCAGCTGTAGAAATTTCTTTTCTATTAACTCCTGATTTAGTAATCGCAACTTCAATAGGTAGTCCATGAGTATCCCAGCCTGGAATATATGGAGTATAGAAGCCTTGCATAGTTTTATATCTAAGTACGAAGTCCTTTAATATTTTATTTAGGGCATGTCCAATGTGGATGTTTCCATTTGCATATGGAGGTCCATCATGTAATACGAAGAATGGATGTCCTGTATTCTTCTTTAGAACTTCTTCATATAAGTTCATATCATACCATTTCTTTTGGAATAATGGTTCTCTTACACCTAAATTTCCACGCATTTCAAATGCTGTTTTAGGCATAGCTAATGTGTCTTTGTAATCAATAGCCATAATTAGTCTCCTTTCAAAATAAAAAGCGTCCTTATCTAAGGACGCATAATTAACGTGGTACCACCTTAGTTCTAGATTTCTCTAGCACTTATATCCTTAACGCGGAAAACGACTTATTTTACTATTTTCAAATAAGCATTCGAAGATGATAATCTAATAAATAAGTGATGCTTAATTTCCACCAACATAAGCTCTCTATAATATTACATATTAGATGTTGTTCTTTTCATCAATTTATTATACACAAATGTATTATATCATAATATTTTTTAATTTAAAGTATTTATTTAAAATTCTTTAAAAATTCGTTTAATGATCCATCTAAATAATTTTCTTTAGTGGCGAATAAAAAGGCATTATCATTTAGTTGTTTTGCGGATCCATCAATCGCATAAACAACCCCTGATAAGAAGGCTATAATTTTATTAGCTTCGTCTATATCCAATTCACCAAAGCCTAAACATAGAGGAATTCCTTTAAGTAGGTTATCAGCATAAGCTACGGCCTTATTAGGATCCATTATGTTTTCCATTATCATTTTTTTAGCTGCTGGTGTATTATCAACAGGTTGTTCTTCTTTCTTTTTAGAAAATAATCCCATACTAATATTCTCCCTTCCATAGTATTGATCCAAGTCTAATATGTGTTGCTCCACACTCTAAGGCAATCTTATAATCGTTAGACATACCCATAGATAATTTAAGGTTTGGATCTATACTGTCTTTAAAATCTTTTAATCGCATAAATACGCCTTTTATTATTTTTTCATCAGTAGTATTTGGTGCCATAGTCATAAAGCCTATAACTTCAATTTTAGAATACTTTTTAAGCTCATTATAGAAGTTTAGTGCTTCACTATAGTCTATACCACTTTTTGATTCTTCACCGCTATTAATTTCAATAAAGCATTTTATTTTTTTCATAGAATATTTTTCAATTTCATTAGCTAGCTTAATACTATCAAGAGAGTGAAGATATTCTATTTTATTTATGACATCTTTAACTTTATTAGTTTGTAGGTGGCCTATAAAATGCCATATGATATCTAAGTCTTTTAACTCATCATACTTACCTAAGAAAGCTTGGACTCTATTTTCACCCATATTTTTTATTCCTAGGTTATACATCTTTCTTATAGATTCAGCGCCTACATATTTACTAGCACAAACTATTGTTGCATCTTTAGCATCAATTTCTTTTAAGTTATCACTTAACATTATCTATTAAACCTAAATAGCATTATGTCTCCATCTTGGACAACATAATCCTTTCCTTCACTACGCATCTTGCCGGCATCACGAGCTTGTTGGTTACCGCCAAGAGTAACAAAGTCATCATAACTAATAGTTTCTGCTCTAATAAATCCTTTTTGGAAATCAGTATGAATAATACCAGCACATTCTGGAGCCTTCATACCTTTTTTAAATGTCCATGCTCTTACCTCATCAGGTCCTTCTGTGAAGTATGTAGCTAAACCTAATAGGTCATATGTTTCTTTAATTAAGTTATCTAATCCAGATTCTTCTAAGCCATAGCTTTCTAAGAATTCTTGTTTTTCTTCATCTGATAAATCAGCTAATTCACATTCGAATTCAGCAACAATAGGGATAACCTTTTTACCATTAACTGCCTTCTTTAATTCATCAAAGTGAATATTATAATCTATACCATCTCCACTAGCATTTAAACCTAAATTAGCAATATAAATAATTGGTTTTAAGCTTAAGAAACAAAATGAAGATAAGCTCTTTTTCTCATCATCAGATAAGTTCATATCTCTAATAGAGATACCTTCTAAAAGCCCTTCTTTAAGCCTTTTCATTAAAGCTAGCTCATCTCTAGCTCCTTCTTCATTAGCTTGTGCTTTTTTAGCAATTTTATCGATACGCTTTTCAACTATATCTAAATCTGAAAATATTAATTCTAGATCAATTACTTCAACATCTCTTTTAGGATTAACTGATCCATCAACATGGATTATATTACCATCTTCAAAGCATCTAACAACTTCAACAATGGCATCACAATTTCTAATATTACTTAAAAATTGGTTACCTAGTCCTTCACCTTTAGAAGCTCCTTTTACAAGTCCAGCAATATCAGTAAATTCTACTGTCGCATGAATAGTCTTTTTAGGATTAACCATCTTTGTTAGAATTTCAACTCTTTCATCTGGTACTTCTACAACGCCAACATTTGGATCAATTGTTGCAAATGGATAGTTTGCAGCTAATACCTTTGTTTTTGTAATTGCATTAAATAATGTAGATTTACCTACATTAGGTAAACCAACAATTCCGGCAGTTAAAGCCATTTAAATCACTCCTACTTCTTACCTAATTCATAAGCACGCTTTACACATGCATCAAAGCAATCTTTAACAATCTTATCAAGATTTGCTTCATCAAATACTTTTACGCCTTCAATAGTTGTTCCACCAGGTGAACAAACATCTTTGATTAATTGTTCAATTGGTTTATCAACCTCTTGAATCATTTTAGCACTACCAATCATAGAGCCACATACTAAATCCTTGCATTGTTCATAGCTAAATCCAGCTTCCATACCAGCCTTGATAAAGCTTAATGCAAAATAATATCCATATGCTGGAAAAGAACCATTTAAAGGGATAACTTCATTCATCTTATCCTCAGTTATAATAGTAACTGTTCCTACACTTTCAAATATTTTAATTACTGTTTCATTAATTTTTTTATCAAAACAAATAGCACTTGTACCATAATTAATAAGCGCAGGTGTATTAGGCATAACTCTTGCTACATTAACATCTTTTAAGTATTTCTTTATGTGTTCAATAGAAATACCTGCAGCAATAGTTATTATTGTTTTAGCATGATTACTTACTTTAGATAGTTCTTCTAAAATAACATCAATTTGTTGTGGCTTAACAGCAAGTAAAACTATATCAGCTTTTTGATATAGTTCTACATTTGAAGCGGTCTTATAGCCACCATTATTTAATTCTTCTATTCTTGGTGCATAACTATCAGCAAATATTACTTCATCTTTTTTAAACACACCACTTTTAATTACACCCATTCCGATGGCTGAACCCATCTTACCAGAGCCTATAATACCAAACTTCATTTTGTATTACCTCTTAATTCTACCAGAAAATATTTCCGAATACTGCACATACTATGAATATAATAACAATTACCCAGTAGATTACTTTAACTGTTGTACTCTTACCCTTAGTAAAACCATAAGCAACAACAGCAACAACAATAAATGTTAGAATAACTGCGATTAATTGAAGTGCTCCTGTAAGCTTACCCATTGAGAATGAATCGATCTTATTGTCTAGACCAACTAATAACCATGCGATTGCACTAACAACGATTGCAACATATGCAAATACTTCTAATAAATTATTTTTCTTTGTACTACTCATTTTATATTTCCTCCTAAAAATAAATCCTATTTATTTAAACACTTTTAAAAATGTTTGAACCTTATTAAATTTGTCCCCATTCAGACTTTGTTTCTACACCGTTAAGCTTATCTAAATATTCTTTTGCTTCTTCATTACCTAAGTTATATGCAAGCATATAATATTCTTTAGCCTTTTCAATGTCTTTAGCAACACCTTGACCAAATTCATAGCATAAACCTAAATTCTTTAATGCTGAATCATTGTTTTGTCTAGATGCTCTATTAAACCATGCTGCAGCTTCTTTGTAATCTTTTTTAACGCCTTCACCATGTTTATAGCAATAACCAACATTGTTTTGTGCAGGTGCATAGCCTTGATCAGCAGCTAATTTATAATATTTAAATGCTTCTTCATAGTTTTGCTTAACACCAATACCATAATAGTAGCTATTAGCTAATGAGCATTGTGCTTTAGCATAGCCTTGATCAGCAGCCTTCTTATACCAAGCAACAGCAGCTTCATAATCATAATCAACACCATTACCTGTTTCACAACAAATAGCTAAGTTATATTGGGCAGCAGGATAATTTTGTTCTGCAGCTAATTTATAATATTTAACAGCTTCACTAGATGACTTTTCTACACCATAACCATAATCATAGCATAAACCTAAGTTATTTTGTGCTGGTGCATAGTTACCATCTGCAGCTTCTTTAAATAATCTATAAGCATAAATTAAATCAACTAATACTCCATAACCATCTCTATAGCAAATGCCAAGGAAGTTCATACTTTCTAAATCTTTCTTTTCATATGCTTTAGTTAACCAAATAATAGCTTTAGAATAATCTTGAGCAATACCACTACCTAAAAAATATGCCTTACCAAGATTTCTTTGAGCAATTACATTACCAAGCATAGCGGCTTTTGTATACCAATAAACAGCTTGTCTTATTTTCTTTTCATCAGCTCTACCCTTTTTATATGCATCAGCAAGTTCAACCATTGCTTCTACATCATTATTTTCAGCTTTGTTAATTAATTCATTTAAATCAGTTGCCATATTTATACCTCCAATAATCTAATACATTTCTATTTTATCATATTATTCTTTTATTTTATATATATAAAAATAAAAAATCAGAGAAATTCTCTGACTTTATTCTTTTATTAGGTTAATAGCTTTTGGAATGTTTATAATGGTATCTCTAGCCATTAAGCTTATTTCATTAATTTCTTCTAAACCTATCTCTCCAGCTAAGCCATTTATATAAGCACCAGCGGCAACAGTTAAAAGAATACTATCTTTACTATATGCAAGCACTCCAGCAAGTATACCTGATAATACATCACCAGATCCAGCAGTAGACATTCCACAAGTACCTTTATTAACTAAATAAATATCTATTCCATTAGTTATTATGGTAGTTGGTCCTTTTAATAAAATGGTACAATTATTATGACTTTTTGCATAGCCATAGCTATATTCAATTATGTGTTTATTAATCTCCTCTATAGGTTTATTAATTAGTCTAGAGAATTCTTTTAAATGTGGCGTAAGTGCGACATTTTCACCTAATTTAATATCATCCATTTTTGATAATGTATTTAGTCCATCAGCATCTATAATTATAGGACAATTGTAGTTAGTTAAGATATAGTTTAATATATCTTTATAGCTATCACTACTACCCATTCCCATACCTATACATATAGAATCCATACTAGATAATTCTTTAAATTTATCATCAAAAATCATCTTACCATTTTTATTCTCTACCTCTACTAAAATAGATTCTAGCATGTATGGCTTAATAGCTTCACTTATAGCTTTAGGTACATAAAGCTTAGCTATTCCACAGCCAGTTCTAAGGGCACTATAGCTTAAATTAGATAGTTTAATTGCTCCACTATATTCATTAGATCCACCTAT
>JAILIR010000074.1 GCA_024695185.1 bacterium
GATATCTTCTTCAACATCCTTTTGCCAATTAGCAGGATCTACTTCTGTAAAAGAAATAGTAATAGCTTCTTTTTTGCATCCCCATTTATTAGCAAAAACTTCTAAGATATCATTAGCAACATCCTTTTTAATTGCTTCTTCCTTTGGATAAGCTTTAATTTCAATATATGGCATATAAACTCTCCTTTCTATCCTAATGCGACATCTAAAATCATCATTATAATAAATCCTATAGAAAAACCAATTGTGGCTAAATTTGAATGTTTTCCACTATTTGCTTCAGGTATTAATTCTTCAAATACAACATACATCATTGCACCTGCAGCAAAGCATAATGTATATGGCAATATTACTTCAACTACTGATATCAATAGTATTGCTAGAGCTCCTGCGATAGGTTCTACTATTCCTGATAGCATACCTAGTAAAAATGCTTTAGGTTTAGATACACCTGTCTCTTTTAAAGGCATAGATATGATAGCACCTTCAGGGAAGTTTTGAATAGCTATACCAATTGATAAGGCAAGCATAGCTTCTTTATTTACATTACCTGTAATAAAGCTTCCTATAATAACACCAACAGCTAAACCTTCAGGAACGTTATGAATAGTTACCGCAAGCATCATTTTAAATGTTTTACTTAAACTATTATTTTTAAGTCCTTCTTCATTATTATCTACATGTATATGTGGAACGATATAATCTATTAATAATAAGAATAAAACACCAATTATAAAACCAATTGATGGAACTAACCAACTTCGATAATCATTATATGTTTCTATGGCTGGTTGAATTAAACTCCAAATAGATGCGGCAATCATTACTCCAGCCGCAAAACCTAAGAGTATTTTTTGAAGTTTTTCATTCATTTCCTTTTTTAGTAAAAATACCATGGCTGAACCAAGAGTTGTACCAATAAAAGGAATAAGTAAGCATAATATAACTGTTAGAGCCATAATAATCACTCCCTACATTTATATTATAAGATGGATTAAAATCCATTTCAATTTATATTATAAAAAAAACTCCTCAAATGAGGAGTTTAAATAATTATAGATTAACGATTTTAATTGAATCTTCAGCAACTACGATAGCTACTTTGTTCTTTAAATCTTCGATATTAGCATTGATGAATTTGATTGCATCTTTTTCATCACCTAATACTGGGTAAACAGCATAGTTAAGAGCTAATGCTCTTGCATCTCTTGTTTGAGGAACTGTTGCAATGATAGGTGCAGCTGGTCTAAATTTAGATACTGCTCTAGCCATATCTTTACCACCAATAGTAATGATAGCAGCAACATTCTTATATTCCATAGCCATCTTAGCAGCATCCATAGCGAATGCACTTACGAATGTGTCATCATGTCCTTCAACAGCATTATTGAATAATTTTTCATAATCCATTTCAGGCATCATTCTCTTTTGAATATTAGCCATGTAATATACACAAGTATCAGGATACTTACCAGCAGCAGTTTCACCAGAAAGCATTGTTGAATCGCATCCTTCTCTAACAGCATTAGCAACGTCAGATACTTCAGCTCTAGTAGGTCTTGGGTTATCTTGCATTGTTTCTAACATTTGAGTAGCAACTACAACGATCTTACCCTTTCTTTGACACATTTCAACTAACTTCTTTTGGATTACTGGAACTTCCCAAGCATCAACTTCAACACCTAAGTCACCACGGGCAACCATGATACCATCAGCAACATCTAGGATTGCTTCCATGTTATCAACACCTTCTTGGTTTTCAATCTTAGCGATGATTTGAATAGTTGTGTTTCCTTTAGCTTTTAAAATCTTTCTAATTTCTTCAACATCAGATGGACGTCTAACGAATGAAGCTGCAATATAATCTAAGTCTTGATCAGCAGCGAATTCGATATCTGCCTTATCCTTTGCAGAAATGAATGGCATTTGTAAGTATGCACCTGGTACGTTAACTCCTCTTTTACTCTTTAGTTTATGAGAGTTATCAGCAACACAGATTAATTCTCTTTTCTTTTCATCTTTTTCTTTAACAGTTAATGATAGATAACCATCATCAATTAGAATCTTACCACCGATTTTAACATCATCGTATAAACCTGGGTATGAAACTGAGAATTTAGCGAAGTCAGGTAACACAACACCAGCGCTTTGTTCCATAGCAACGATTACTTTAGAACCAGCCTTAACTTCATATTTTATATCATCATTGAAATCAGCTGCTGCTTTATCTTCATCTGATGAACGATTATTACATTCTCTTGTGTCATAATCTTTGTAAGCTTTTCCTTCTACATAATTTTCTGGCTTACAGAATCTATGTGTACGCATTTCAGGCCCTTTAGTATCTAGTAATAGACCAACATTTGAACCAGTTTCTCTATTAATTTGTCTAATAGTTTTAATACGTGCACCTTGTTCTTCATAGTCACCATGTGAGAAGTTCATACGGATTACATTCATTCCGTTATTTACAAGCTTGCTCATCATTTCAATTGGTTCTGAAGCAGGGCCAATTGTACAAATAATTTTTGTTTTCTTTAACATCTTCTTAAATCTCCTATCCTAATTTTTTAATTAATTCATATAACTCAGACA
>JAILIR010000100.1 GCA_024695185.1 bacterium
AAAAGAATGCTTTAATTCTAATAAATTTGATACTACCATTTGTTGTAGTATTTGTACCTACAATTGTTATTTTATTTTTAACATACACTCTAACAGATTTATCATGTATTGATTTAATAGCATCTCCATTTATTTATATATTTGAACATACTGATATAGATCTATTAAATGGCATAATATACGCATTTATTAGCTTTATTGGAATGTTCTTTGGAATTGGTTTAGATGAGTCATTCCAAAGTGCTAAAATGGAAGGCGTTATTAATCCAAATATAATGACATCATTTGTATTTATTCCATTAATTATAGGCTTTGCGATTAGCTTATTAATATTTAGTAAGAAGAAAACAGATAAAATTTATGGTGCATCAGCTATGCCAACAAGTGCATTTAGCTTATTTAAACCAGTACATTATGGATATTCATTTATACTAAATCCATTTGCGATTATCCCTACTCTTATTATTCCTATTATTACAACAATCATAACTTATTTTATGATTTTAGGTTTTAATATCAATGTTGATCCAAATGCTACAAGTAATTTCGATATCGCATTCTATAATGCTTATAGATATACAGGAAGCTACTGGTCAATATTAATTGTATTTATTAATGTAGCAATTAGTGGCTTATTCTTTATTCCATTTATTCTACTAAATAATTATGCTAAAAATAGAGCATTTAAAGAAAACATTAAAAACTTATATCCAAAATATATGGAAGCTAAAGCTAAACATAAGAGTATTACTATCTTTGATTTTGACTATGAGCTTGGTGAAACAGCAAAAGTTTTATGTAACCAATTAATTAAAGATATGGAATTAATGAAGGAAGTAGAAGCTAAGGTTATAGAGTTAAATAAAAAGAGAGATTCTTTTAAAGCAAAAGAATTTGAAATTGGTAAAAGAGAATTATTAAACAAACTTAAAAAACAACTTAAGATTAAGAGTTATTTCCAACCAATAGTATCAAATCATGTTGAATTTAACGAAGAAAATAAACCAATAGACTTTGAAATTAAAGGTATGGAATGCTTAATGCGCTGGTGGTTTGATGGTAATTATATAATTCCACCTCTAGCTCTAGAAATCGCTAGAGATGCCCATTTAGAGTATGATATAAATTATTATTTATGGCAAAATATGCTTATAAATGTTGATAGAAAGAAATCTAAGTCATTTATTACTTTTAATATTTCTATGAACTGTTTAGAAAATAAACATTTTGTAGATGATATTATGGGACTATTTGAAAGATATGATATGGATCCTAGTGGCTTTGTTATTGAAATAACTGAAGAAGATGAATTTTCTAATGAAGAAGAAGCTCTAAAAAAAATATGTTTACTAAAAGAAAAGGGCTTTGATTTTGCCATAGATGATTATGGCGCAGGCCAAACATCTATGAAATATTTCCAAACAAATGCCTTTGAGCTTGTTAAAATTGATGGTGATTTAGTTAAAAAGGCTAAAGAGAATGAACAAGTATATGATATAATTGGTAATATAAGAGAACTTGGTAAGCGTAGTCAAAAATACGCTAATATCCAATTTAAAGTATTATGTGAATTTATTGAAGATAGAGATTCGTTTGAAAGATTATCACAACTTAAAGTTGATTATTACCAAGGATATTTATTTGGTAAAGCACAAGAATTTGATGAAATCGCATCAAATGAAATGATGGTTAAATCAGGTAGCCAAAAACATGTATAGGAGGACTAATTATGCAAAAAGTAACTAAAGCTGTAATTCCCGCTGCAGGATATGGAATGCGTTTTTTACCAGTCACAAAAGCAATTCCAAAGGAAATGCTTCCTATTGTCGATACTCCTACTATTGAATATATAGTTAAGGAGTGTGTAGAAGCTGGTATTACTGATATTTTGATTATTGTTAGTGCTAATAAAAATTCTATCATCAATCACTTTGATAGAAACTTTGAACTTGAATACAAGTTAAAAGAAAAGAATAAAGAAAAAGAATTCGAAGAAATTACTTCATTAATAAATAAAGTTAATATTTATTTTGTTAGACAAAAAGAATTAATTGGCTTAGGACATGCGGTATTATGTGCTAAATCATTTGTAGGAAATGATCCATTTGCTTTGCTATTAGGTGATGATTTATGGAAATGCAGAAAGCCCGCTATTAAGCAATTAATTGAAGCTTATGAAGAGACTAATTGTCCTATTTTAGGTGTTAAACAAGTACTACTTAAAGAAGTATCAAGCTATGGTATTTGTAAGACAGTAGATGATGAAAAATTATCTATGGTTACGGACTTAGTTGAAAAACCTAAAGTAGAAGAAGCTCCAAGTAAGAAAGCTATTAGTGGTCGTTATATTCTAACACCAGATATCTTCCCATATCTTGAAACTCAAGAGCGTGGTGCAGGTAATGAAATTCAATTAACTGATGCGATTAAGCGTCTAAGCGTTAATAAACCAGTATATTCATATGAATTAACTGGTAAACGTTATGATATTGGTTCAGTTATTGGCTTTGTAGAAGCAACACTAGATTATTCATTATCTAGAAGTGATATAAAGGATGCTATTCAGGAATTAATCAATGAAAAAGCGAAATAAAATTGAAATAGAAGATAACGATAATAATAGTGAAGTAATTACAGAAGAAAAAGAAACTGTTGAAGAGGCTCCAAAGAAAAAAGGAATTAAAAAAACTGTATTTTATATATTCTATGAAATATTTGGCTTAGCATGTATTATTTTATTAATACTTACCCTATTTGATGGACCTAAAGATTTTATACTTGATAGAGCAAATATCATACTTGGTATTGGCATAATGGTATATTCAAT
>JAILIR010000111.1 GCA_024695185.1 bacterium
AAACCAAAGAATTGCTCCTGCAGATACTCCACATATTATTTTAGTATCTATAACACTAATTAATTTATCCATTAATCCACTCTTTTTAAAGTTAAGAATTGTTTCTTCAGTGTTACCTCCACCTATAAAAATAATATCAGCATTATCCACATCAGATAACTTTTCATATATTTTTAAATCTACATCAAAATCATTAAAAGTTTTAATTATGTCATCTATTTTTTTACTACTTACATGAATGTATAAAAGGCGAGGTTTCGCCTTTTTTGATAACTCTATAATCTTAGAATGGATTAATTTATTTTCTTTATTCGAAAAATTACATCCACCTATTAATACAAAGTTCATTATCTAATTTCACCATGTCCAGTTACTTTATATTTATAAGTAGTCATTTCTTTTAAAGCCATAGGTCCTCTTGCATGAAGTTTTTGTGTCGAAATACCAAGTTCGGCACCCATACCAAAGCATCCACCATCAGAGAATCTAGTACTTGCATTTACATAAACACATGCACTATCAATTGTATTTAAGAATATTTCCATATTAGCTTTGTCATTTGTAACAATACAATCAGAATGATGTGTACCATATTTTTCAATATGAGCCATAGCTTCTTCTAAGTTCTTAACAATCTTAATATCTAATACTAAATCATCATATTCATTACCATAATCTTTAATTAGTTCACAGTCTATAATTTTTTTAACTTCACTATCACCAATTAATTTTACTACACCATTAAACATATCTTTAACCATTGGTAAGAATGTTTTGGCAATCTTAGCATTAATTAAAATACATTCAACAGCATTACATACTGCAGGATTAGATAATTTAGCATTCTTAATTATATTAAGTGCCATATCAAAGTCTGCGGATTCATCTACATAAATATGACATACACCAGCACCTGTTTCAATACATGGCACTAAAGTATTTTCAGTAACAAAATTGATTAAGCCTTTACTACCACGAGGTACTACTAAATCAATTTTACCCTTTAAGCTAATTAATTCTTTTACTACTTCTCTACTATTGTTTTTGATTAATTGAACACTATTAATATCAATATAATCTTTAATAGCATTTTGCATAATTTCTACTAACTTAGAATTAGTGATAAAGGCTTCCTTACCACCTTTTAGTAAGCATGCATTACCACTTTTAATACATAAAGTAGCAATATCTACACTAACATTTGGTCTTGATTCATAAACTACACCTATTACTCCTAGTGGTACAGTAACCTTTTGAATTCTTATACCACTTTTTGCTGTGTAATCATCTAAAACCTTATTAACAGGATCATCTAGTTTAGAAACACTAATAACATCATTAGCAATATTAACTATTTTTTCTTTTGTAAGTTCTAGTCTTTTTAACATAACAGGAGCTATATTATTTAATTTAGCATTTTCTAAATCAATTTTATTTGCTTCTAGTATTTCATCTACATGGGTAACTAGTGCTTTACTCATAGCTTCAAGAGCTTTATTCTTTTCTTCAGTTGTATTTAATTTAAGTTTATTAGCCGCAACTCTTGCGCTATCAACTTGATCCATCCAATCCATAATTATTCCTCCTCTAATAAAACAATATTATTAGCATGTACAACAACATTTTTAGCATTGTTTCCTAATTTTTGTTTTACTTCAATATCTGTTTTACCTTTTATATTATCTATTTGTTCACTAGTATAATTTACTATACCCTTAGCAATCATTTCTTTACCATTACAAATACCAACAACATCATTAATATCAAAGACACCTTTAACACTTGTTATGCCTACAGCAAGTAGTGACTTTCTATCGCATAATGCCTTCTTTGCGCCATTATCTACATAGATATATCCTTTAGGATTTGTCTTATATAATACCCAGTGACTCTTTGCATTCATCTTGTGTTCATTAGCCTTAAATAGTGTTCCATCAAAGCTATTAAATACATTATGAAGGTTATATAATTTGTCGTTATTCATAATAAGCATATCAACTCCAGCTGTAGTAGCTATCTTCGCAGCCTTAATCTTTGTGATCATACCACCAGTACCAAACTGTGTTGATGAATCAGTAGCCATATTGATAATGTTTTTATCAATTACATCTACTTGTTTAATTAATTTCGCATCATTATAAATTTTAGGGTTCTTATCAAATAAACCATCTATATCAGATACTAATACTAATAATTTCGCATCTACTATTCCTGAAATTAAGGCCGATAATGTATCATTATCTCCAACCTTTATTTCATCTACTGATAAGGCATCATTTTCGTTAATGATTGGTATTACACCAAAATCTATTAAAGTATTAATAGTTGTCTCTAAATTAAGCACTCTTTTTCTTACATCAAAATCATCATGATTTAATAATATTTGGGCACACTTTAAATCATATCTATTAAATATTACTTCATATTCATGCATTAAGCTAGCTTGTCCAACGGCAGCCAAGGCTTGTTTTTCCGCAATATTTTGCGGCTTTATATTAAGCATACTTCTACCCACCGCAATAGCTCCACTAGAAACTAAAATAGGCATAATTTCATCTTGTTTAAGTAAACTTATCTCTTTAACAAGTCTATCAACTTTACCTAAATCTAAAACACCGTTATCATCAACTAATGATGATGAACCAATTTTAATAACTATTCTTTTCCCTCAACTTTGTATTGATTTATTAAGGCTCCCATATCTACACCCTCTTTTTTCACATAATATACAATTTTATTATACTAGAATATACATAATATATCAACAAAAATGATATTGCCTTTAGAAAAAAGTGTGTTAAAATCATTAATATATATTAATGAGGATAAATTTATGTTATAATTAATTAGTAAGGAGCTGATTTTATGAAAAGAATAGTTATTAAAATTGGTTCATCATCATTAGTTGATGATAACGGTGTTTTAGATTTAGGTAAAGTTGATAGACTTGTTAAAGAGATAAGTTTACTTAAACAAGATGAAATTATGCCTATTTTAG
>JAILIR010000206.1 GCA_024695185.1 bacterium
TTAGTCATATTTGTTAGAGTAATACCAGGATGAGCTAAACTCATTTTATTAGGGCTATCTTTATATAACTCCATTAGTGATGCCATTAGAAATCTTTTAGAGTTTCCATACCTTTTGTTTTTGGATTTATAATTTCTATGATCTATATCTAATTCATCATATTTACCCCACACATTAGCAATAGAGCTTACGGCAATTACTTTCTTATTTGGAAGATTATTTTCCTTTAATCTATTAATAATATAATAGGGAGCAAGGAAGTTTGTGGTAAATACATTATCATAATTAAAACTTGTAATGTGTTTTTCCTTTGTAAGAATTCCCGCATTTATAATTAAATAATCTATTTTTAGTTCAATAAGTTTTTCTGTAGCTTGCTTTACAGAATTGATATCTTCCATATCGCATATTAAAATGTCAATTTTAGCATTTGGATTAATTTCAAGTAATTTTGTTTTTTGGTCCTCTGATTTTTGTAAGTTTCTATTAACTAATATAATATTATAGTCATTGACTAATCTTTTAATTACTTCATAGCCTAACCCACCAGTAGAACCTGTAATTGCGAGTGTTTTCATAGTATCACCTATAATCATTATAAATATAAATAAAAAAGACTTCAATAATGAAGTCTAATATTCAAAGTGGTACACCTTTAGGGACTCGAACCCTAGACCCACTGATTAAGAGTCAGTTGCTCTACCAACTGAGCTAAAGGTGCATATTTTAACACTGCATTATTTATTATAGCAAAATATTAAAAAAAGTCAATTATTTTTTTCATTTATTATTACATTTATTTATAAATGATAATAACATAATAATGACTTATGTGAAATATAAACGCTACTTATCAAACTATTATTTTGCATAAAAAAAAGTTATATTTGTCAAAAATAATTATTGAAAAAGAAAATATTTATATTTATAATAAAAAAAGTAGGAGGATTTTTATAATGGAATTTACAAACGCTTATTTAAAAGACTTATTCGAAAGAGTAAGCAAAAGAAATGCAGGAGAAAAAGAATTTTTACAAGCTGTAGAAGAAGTTTTACTTTCTTTACAACCAGTTGCAGATAAAAGACAAGATTTAGTTGATGCAGGTGTATTTGAAAGATTCGTTGAACCTGAAAGATTCGTTATTTTCCGTGTACCATGGATTAACGATAAAGGACAATTAGTAGTTAATAGAGGATTCAGAGTACAATTCAATAGTGCTATTGGACCATACAAAGGAGGAATTAGATTCCATCCATCTGTTAACCAATCAGTTATTAAGTTCTTAGGATTTGAACAATGCTTAAAGAACAGTTTAACTACTCTACCTATGGGTGGAGGAAAAGGTGGATCTGATTTTGATCCTAAAGGAAAATCTGATAGAGAAATTATGGCATTCTGCCAAAGCTTTATGACAGAATTATTCCGTCACATTGGTGCTGATACTGATGTACCTGCTGGAGATATCGGTGTTGGTGGAAGAGAAATTGGCTTCATGTTTGGTCAATACAAGAGATTAGCTAATGAATATACTGGTGTTTTAACTGGTAAAGGTTTATCATATGGTGGATCTTTAGCTAGAACACAAGCTACAGGATATGGTCTATGCTATTTCACTCAAGAAATGTTAAAGACTATGGCAAATACTTCATTTGCTGGTAAGACAGTAGTTATTTCTGGTTCAGGTAACGTTGCTATCTATGCATGTGAAAAAGCTCAAAGCTTTGGTGCAAAAGTAGTTGCTATGTCTGACTCAAACGGATATATCTATGATAAAGATGGAATTGATTTAGCTATCGTTAAGCAAATCAAGGAAGTTGAACGTGGAAGAATTAAAGAATACGCTGATAGAAAGAAAGGCGCTATCTACACAGAAGATAAGGATGGATCAAAAGGAATTTGGTCTATTAAGTGCGATATCGCTCTACCATGTGCTACTCAAAACGAAATTAACTTAGAAAGTGCTAAGTTATTAGTTAAGAATGGTGTAATGGCTGTTGCTGAAGGATCTAACATGTCTTCAACAAACGAAGCTGGACAATTCTTCGTAGAATCTAAGATTATGTATGGACCTGCTAAGGCTGCTAACGCTGGTGGTGTTGCTACATCTGGTCTTGAAATGAGCCAAAACTCAATTAGATTATCTTGGGCATTCGAAGAAGTAGATCAAAAGCTTAAAGGCATTATGGAAGGAATCTTCCACAAAATTCATGATACAGCAGTTGAATACGGGCAACCTACTAACCTAGTTATGGGTGCTAACATTGCCGGATTCAAGAAGATTGCTGATGCTATGAAGGCTCAAGGCTGCTGCTAATAAAAAAATAATGGATTGGGTTTCCAATCCATTTTTTATTGATATTTTTTTAGATATATAGTATAATGAAATCGCAATGGATACTGGTTTAGAAATTTGCAAATGAAAAGGGATAGAGGTGCAACTCTATCCCTTTTGCTTTTTAATTATATTAAAACGCTAGATTTGGCTTAATCTAGTGTTTTTTCATTAATATAGCATAACTTATAAAATGCTCTATATTAAATTTTCCATTAGTGTTTTCTTCAAGCATTTTTATATGCTCTGCATTAAACTTTTCTAATGTATTAGGATCTAGTGCTGCACCTGTACCACGACACGCTCTAATACGCCCTGCCCATGAATCAATAGTAAATGGAATATCCTTATCAAATAAATCCTCTTTAACTATTTCAAATTTATCAAGCAACTCAATTGGTACATGTGGCATAGTTCTTTCTGCATTACAGCCAGTCCAATTAGGATTGTATCTTAGAATTAAATCTTCACTCTTTTGAGCTATTTTATCTTCCTTAGGCAACCATGCCATGTAAGTGATAATTACTTTTCCATCATCTTTAAGTAATTTATCTAAAGTATTAACTAATGTTTTAGGATCCAAGTACCAAATACATTGACAAATTGATATTGCATCAAAGCTTTTAGGCTTAAAATCTAATTCTTCAGCACTTTTTGGATAGTATTCTATATCCATTCCTTTAGATAGTTTAATAGCTTCATCTATTTGACTTTCTGAAATATCAGTACCAATTATTTTTGCGCCATACTTATAGATATTTCTAGGAATTACACCTGTACCTGTACCGATGTCTAATAGAGTAGTACCCTTAATTCCTATACCATTATCTATAAAACAATCATAGAATTCTTTGGGATAAATATCTCTATATAAGGCATAATCTGCACTTGTATTCGAAAAGTCAAAGTTGTTGTTTTTATCAATGTTGTTAAATTTCATATCATTATCCCCTTTCATATAATATTATTTTCATTATACTCTCTAAATTTAAAAAGTCAAATCTATATTTTATTAAATCATTAAATGATTTATAATATATTTAGGTGATAATTATGAGAATCGGTATAGTTGGAAGTGGTCCAGCAGGACTAACTGCCGCAATTAGTTTAAAAAGAAAATATCCAGATAGTGAAGTAACTATTTTTGAATATATGCCAAAACTTGGTAAAAAGTTACTTGCTTCAGGTAATGGAAAGGGTAATGTTAGTAACACTAACATGTCTGTTGAATACTATAATACTCCACTTGTAAAAGATATTATTAAAATGGATGTTGTAGGTTTTTTAAATTCGTGTGGTATTTTAACTAAAATAGATAGAGAAGGTAGAATATACCCGTATAATGAACAAGCAGCTACAGTAGTAGAATGCCTTAACTTAGAATTATATGAACTAGGTATAAAGGTTGTTAAAGAAAAAGTAGTTGGTTTAGGTACCAATTATTTAACTACGTTCTTTGATTCTTATGCTTTTGATAAGATAATTATTGCCTCAGGCGGAAAATCACAAGAATTCTTAGGATCAGATGGTTCAATGTATCGTGCTATTGAAGGGTTGGGCCATACTATCACTAATTTAAAGCCAGCTCTATGTCCTATAAAAACAAAAGAAGATTTTTCCGATATTCAAGGCTTAAGATGTAAAGTAAGTGCTAGAGCATATAATGGTGATGAATATTACGAGGATAAAGGTGAACTATTATTTAAGGAAGACGGCATATCAGGAATAATAGTATTCCAAATATCAAGCATATTTGCTAGAAGCACTATGGGAAGTATTACCTTTGACTTTTTCCCTGATATGAGTGAAGATGAACTAACAAATATTATTAAAAGCCTAAAACAAGATAGATATATAGATGTTGCTTTAATGGGTATTATAAATAGAAAATTATTAAATCATATATTAGGAGATACAAGAGGAAAATTCTTAAAAGAATTTGATGCCTCTAATCTAGCTTATAAGCTTAAAAATTATAAGATAGAATGTAGTAAAAACTATGAATTTGTGCAATCACAAATTACTGTTGGTGGAGTTTCTTTAATAGAAGTTAAAGAATCACTAGAATCAAGAATTGTACCTAACTATTATTTTATAGGAGAAGTACTAGATGTTGATGGCTTAAGTGGAGGTTATAATATCCACTTTGCGATAGCTTCAGCATTATGGGTTGCTAAGAATATATGATAAAAATAGATAATATTAAAGTGCCTCTAGACTATGATGATTTAGTAATAAAAAATATTTTAGAAAAGAAATTAAAGGATAAAATTATTGACTTTAAGATACATAAAAGAGCAATAGACGCTAGAAATGACAATGTTATTTTTAACATGTCTTTTTTAGTAAATTTAAAAAATGAAGCTAAACATAAAGGCTTAATTTATAAACCTAAAAAGCCTTTAGTTGTGCCAAAATCTACTAATAAGAGTGTTGTAATAGTAGGTAGTGGACCTGCTGGATTATTTAATGCTTTAATACTTATAGAAGCTGGGTTAAAGCCTATAATTATTGAGCGTGGTAAGGATGTTGCTGGTAGAGAGCATGATATAGATGAACTACTAAAAAACAAGAAGCTTAATAAAGATTCTAACTTTGTTTATGGTATTGGTGGAGCTGGTACATATAGTGATGGTAAGCTAACAACAAATATCAATAGTGAATACAATAGCTTTGTTTTAGAAACATTTGTTAAGTTTGGTGCTGATCCTGATATTTTAGTTGATTCAAAACCACATATAGGTACTGATGTACTTAAAAAAATAGTAGCTAATATGACTGATTATATTAATAGTTTTGGTCATATTTATTTTAACCATACCTTTGTTGATATAATGGATAAAAAAATAAAGTGTATTAATGAAGATAAAGAAGTATATTTTGATTTTGATTATTTAGTACTTGCTATAGGACACTCACCTAAAGAAACATTTAAGATGTTATATGATAAAGGACTAGAAATGGAAGCTAAACCTTTTAGTATGGGTGTTAGAATAGAACATAAACAAGAATTAATTAATAAAATACAATATGGTAAGTTCTATAATAATAAGAATTTACCACATGCAAC
>JAILIR010000186.1 GCA_024695185.1 bacterium
GATCAGTACAATAATAACCCTTATCAAAAACAAATGAATAATTATATTTACTACCTAGTTTATTTTTAATAGAATTTGTTACATCATTAATAATTTTTGTATCTTTTAATCTAACACCAATACATTCTTTTTGCATAAACCAATTATTATCATAGTATGACACATAATTGTTTTTCATATCCTTACCATTTACTTCGATAGTTGTTTTACTATCAACAATGTAAGATGCATGTCCTCCAACAAAGAAGGTTGCTAGTTGATGAAAAACAGGCATTTCAGGAAAAGGTGATGCTCTTTTTAGGAGTATATCTCCCTCTTTTCCAATATAGTACTTACCATCTATTTTGGTTAATGAACTATTAGATGTTTCACGTGAAACACAATAAAACTTTATGCCATTTTCCACATCTGTATCAACCAAAGTACAGCTTTTAGTAAAACTATTAATTTTTTGCGCCATTGTGATATTTTCTATAACACTATTTAATAACAGAATTAACAACAAAAAGATAAATACATATTTAGTGTAATGTTTTTTTATCTTTATATTCATTATTTTTTAGGTTTAATAACTAAAGCTCTATCTAAACCTTCACCTTCAGATTCAGTATAGACATCTCTCCAGTCAGCTAATTTCTCATGAATAATCTTTCTTTCATAAGCATTCATTGGTTTTAATTTAACTTCAATCTTAGTTCTAGCTACTTCTTTTGCTGTTTTAGTAGCAAGTACTTCTAATTGACGCTTTCTATTTGCTCTATATCCACCGATATCTAAGCCTACCATCATCTTATCGTCAGATAATTTAGATATATATAACTTAAGTAATGTAAGTAGAGCATCTAAGCATTTACCATCTTTACCAATTAATAGAGGGTTATCACTTGATTCAATAGCAAAGTTGATTTCATCTTCATTGCTTCTGCATTCAAGTTGATATTCAATACCCATACCTGATAAAATATCATCTAAATACTTTTTAGCATCAGATACAATATCAAACTCGTAGCTAGCCTTATATAAAGCTTTTCTACCAATTCCTAAGAATCCTTTTGTTTCTTCTAATACTTCTAAAGTAATTTCTTCTTTATTAACCTTTAACTCATTAACAGCATATTCTAATGCTTCTTCATCAGTTTTAGCTTCAAATTTAATTTCCTTTAACATAATTACAACTCCTATTAATTATCCTTATTTTCGCTATTATCTATTTCTTCAAATTCAGCATCAACAATTTCATCTTTATTAGTATTAACTACTTCATCAAATGCTTCATCATTTGTAGTATCTAATTCCTTAGTTTCTACTTTTTCTTCTTTAACATCCTTTTTAGTATCTTTAGATTTTGGCTCTTTTACTGGTTTTTCCTTCTTTTCCTTCTTAGGAACTTCAACTTTTACTTTAACACCAGTAATTGTGTTTGTTGATTGAGCTTTTTCCCATTTAATTTCATTTGTCTTTCTATTAACAATAGTTTGAACAATAGTATATAAGTTACCAACAACCCAATATAAGGCAAGTGTACCACTTCTAAATGACATTAAAACCATCATTGCTGTCATGAAGATCATCATGAAACGCATCATTTTTTGTGTTTGTTTTGCTTGAGCACTTTCTTGTTGGTTTGGATAAGCCTTCTTAGCATAAGCAGGCTTCTTTTGACTTACAAGTTGACAAGCTACCATTGTAACACCTACAAGGATAGGTAATATTATATAAACCCAGTTACTAATCTTACCTAACTCTTTAATGTCAGTAATACCTTTAGCTAAATCAATACCACAGAACTTAGTCTTTAAGTCTCCACCACCAATAGAGTTATTCTTGTGTTTAAACCAAGTACAAACAGTTTTAGTCATACCAGCATATTTATGTCCTTCTGGATATGTATATGCATTATTAGGATATCTTTGTACAGCGTTATACATAGCCATGAATAATGGGAACTGAATTAAAGGAGCAACTAAACATCCTAGTGGATTAATTTTATACTTCTTCCATACAGCCATCATTTCTCTTTGCATCTTTTGTTGACTAATTGGATCTTGTCTATTAGCATACTTAGCTTGAATTCTTGTCATTTCAGGTTGAGCTAAAGTCATCTTTAAAGACATATCATTAGTTTTAGCATATACTGGCCATGCGATTGTTCTTACCATTAATGTAGTTAGAATAATACCAATAGCTAATACACCACCAATAGAGAATCTATCGATTAAGAAAGCAATAGGTCTAACTAATAGCCATACAAACCATCCATCTCTATTCCACTTTTCAGCAGCATTAGGATTTGAAATAGGTAGCATTGACTTATCAGCACCACTACATCCTGTAAGCATGAATACAACTACTAAAACTAGTAAAATTAAAATTACATGTTTTTTCTTCATTTACTTTCCTCTTTCTTTAATAAATATATTATGTTTTTTTCTATTTCCAAGAAATCTAATTCCTTTGATAATGGTTTGATCACAAATACATAATCTAAATTCTTCATTAGATTTATATTTTTTCTTATGATCTCTCTTAATCTTCTTTTCATTAAATTTCTTTCTACAGCAATACCATATTTTTTTCCAATTGATAAAGAAAACCTAAAATGTGTGGTTTCGTTATTCTCCATTGTATAGATCGCAAAGTATCTATTACCAACAGAATTTTTATTTTTAATTATTTTCTCTATCTCTTGACTCTTTTTAATACTGTATTCTTTATTTATAGAGATCACTCCCTTTACAAAATAAAAATACTACTCAAAATGTTATTTTCAAGTAGTACAAGTATTTATTATAAAATTAAGCAGATAAAACTTTTCTTCCTTTAGCTCTACGTCTTGCGATTACCTTACGGCCACCAACTGTAGACATTCTTTCTCTAAAACCATGAGCTTTTTGTCTTTTTCTCTTATTTGGTTGGAATGTTCTTTTCATTGCCATAATTAATTACCACCTTTCTCTTTAGAAACCATGCGTTCTTTATTATATAGTTTTTTTTACATAATGTCAATAAAAAATTGAAAAAATATTGTAAAAATTGTCTTTCTTTATTATATTAATATATATTATATATATTGTGGGGAAAATTTTTGTAAAAACAAATGTAAAATTATTGTAATGTTTCATAGAAAAATTACTAACATTATCTTAACTTTTTATTAACAATTGGATATGTTTAAAAGTTGTAAAAACGCTTTTATAACCTCTATTTTCAGGGTAAAAGTTTTCCACATTTTATAAAAAATAAATACACAATGTTTCACAGTTTTCCACATTTTTTGTTGAAAACTTTTCCTTTTTTTTTATTATTTTTATGGTATTATTTTAAGTGCTTAGACTACAATATAGAGGGTGAATTTAACATGACGATAGAAGAGTGTCAAAAGCTATACGATAGGGTTATAGGTGATCTCAAGAAGACTATTGAGGAGGAGAGCTTCTTAGAACTATCTATAGAAAATAAAAAAATTTCCAAGTTTTTAAACGGCTACATTTACGTTGTGGCAGAGGATGATTTCTCATTATCAAAAATTAATAAGTTCTACATTAAAAGAATCAATAGTTTTATACCTAAGTACACTGATGAAACTATTTTATTCAAGTTTGTTTCAAAAGATGAAATGAGTTCTCTAATGAATACTGAAGAAGTATCGCCAACTTCTTTAGAAAAGAATTTAGATGACAAATATCGACCAGGTAACATTGATGCGACTTATACATTTACAAACTTCGTAGTTGGTAAAAGTAATAAATTCGCATATACTTTTGCGATGCAGACAGCTGAAAACCCAGGTAAAAACTTTAACCCATTATATATTTTTGGTGGAGTTGGAATTGGTAAAACACACTTAATGCAAGCAATAGGTAACTATATATTAGATAAAGATATTCATAAGAAAGTTTTATATGTTGAAGCAAAGGAATTCTGTGATGATTACATCCATGCATGTAACTCACAAATAGAAAAACAAAGAAAAATAGATGAATTTCATCAAAGATATAGAGATATTGACATTTTATTAGTAGACGATATTCAAATTTTGTGTGGTAAAGACAAAACTCAGGAAGAATTCTTTACATTATTTAATTTCTTAATTAATAGAAATAAGCAAATTGTTATAACATGTGATAGACCAGCTAATGCACTAGAAGGTATGGCTGACAGATTAAAATCTAGATTTGATCAAGGTCTAGTAGTTGATATTACACCACCAGATTTAGATTTAAGAACTGACATATTAAAGAAAAAGATTAAAACATTCTCAAGTAAAAATGATTTACCTGATGATGTTCTAGAATTTATAGCTTCTTCTTTTACATCTAATATTAGAGAACTTGAAGGTGCTTTAAATAGAGTAATGTATTACTCTGTATTTAATGACTCTCCAATTACTCTAGATTTAGCTAAAGAAGCCTTAGCTACTTTAATAAAATCACAAAAAAATGCTAATAAATATGCGAATAATTCACAAGTATATGAAAATATACAAAGTGTTGTTGCAGCATATTATAATATTTCTGTTAATGATTTAATTAGTTCAAAGCGTAGTGCTAAAATAACACTACCAAGACACATAGCAATGTTTTTAATCAAAGATTTGTATGATCTTCCATATAAAAAGATAGGTTCGTTATTTGGAGGTAGAGATCATACAACAGTAATGAGCGCTGTAGAAAAAATCGAAAACGATTTAAAAAGTGATGAAGAATTAAAAATGGCTGTGGATAATATAAAGAAAAAGTTGAATATTTAATACAATTTTCAACACAATTATGGTATAATAAACTTAGTTGATAAGTGATTATTTAAACTTTTCCACATTTAAACATTAAGTAATAAAGATAGTGAGGATATAATAATGAATTTTAGAATTAATTGCGATGAATTATTAAACAAACTTAACATTATTCAAAAAGCATTACCATCAAAAACTAGTATGCCAGTTTTAATGGGAATTAAAATAGATGTATATAAAGATTATATTCTTCTTACAACATGTAATGGAGATATA
>JAILIR010000188.1 GCA_024695185.1 bacterium
CGATCAGCAACTTCTAATTGCATCATAACTACATATTTATCAATTTTAGCATTTTGAAGTAAGCTTAATAATATTGGTGTAGTAATATAATATGGTAAATTAGCAACTACGTATACCTTACTACAGTCAGATAAATACATCTTTATATCACGTTCAACATCAGCTTCTAATATATCGATATTTAAAATTGTTTTATTAGAATAATCTTTTAAATTTTCTTCTAAAATTGGTATTAGTTCACTATCAATTTCATAAGCTAAAACATGCTTAGCAGCTTCACATAATCTAGTAGTTAAAACACCTAAACCAGGCCCTATTTCTATAACGCCAATAGTGTTATCTATATCAGCACTAGAAACTATCTTATCTAATATTTTTTTATCAGTTAAAAAGTTTTGGCCAAACTTCTTTTTTATATGAAAATTGTTTTCTGAAATTACTCTTTTTGTATTCATATTATGGCCTCCTTATTTGCAAATTATAGCTTATTTAAGGCATTTTCTATTTGTTCAACAGTTATACCAAACATATTAATTCTATTTAAAAATGTTTTGGCATTAGTATGCCCTAAATTTAATTTTTGACATATTTCATCTCTTAATTTACTACTGTTTTCTTCTCCAATTAAACCTAAATTATATAAGTCTTTTATGGTAATTAAATCATTATTTTCTACAACGCTTAAGCATCTTTCTAAAGCTTCAATAATATCATTTTCTTTAGCATGTTCAATGCCTACTTTCCTCTTATTTTTACTAATTGCTAGATCTTTTTTTAAGAAAGCATTTTTTGCATTTGGAATATGTGATTGTAATATTTTTCTAATTCGTTCACCTGGATAATCAGGATCTAAAAATAGAATGATTTCTCTTTTTTTAGATGCTTCTATTATGGTAGGTAAATATTTATCTATTTCACTACCATTAGTAATTAATACATCTAGTGATGGATAAATTTTTTTTAGTCTTTCTAAATCGTGCATTCCTTCAACTACTACTACTTCATTATATTTCACTGTAGTATATTAGTCTTGAAGTATATTTACTACTCTTACTAAATGCTTTTACAATTGGTGAGAATTCTAGTAAATCTACTTCCTTATCTCCTGGAATAAGTATTTTTATTTGTTCATCTATTTGATAATCGTATGCTGATTTAGAAACTACATCTTCTTTATAATAATATTTTTTATTGTTCTTAAATTGTTTTACTTTTTCTACTTCACTATCAGTAGCATATTTTAAATCAATATGACTAAATAGCTTTCTATTAAATAACCTATATGCTAAATCCTTAATAATAGGATCATCTTCATATTGGAATTGTTGAATACATCCATTTACATATACATCATCTATCTTTAAGTATGTATCTACATCCTTTTTATCTATAACATCTATTAATAGACTTACATCTGTTTTAAATGGGTATCCAATTTTGATTAATTCATACCATCTTTCATAAATCATCTCAAGCATTACTTCAAAGCATCTAGATACTGGATGGAAATATACTTGATAATACATATGATATCTACTCATTAAATAATCTTCGATATTTGGTACACAATTATACTTAAATACAATCTTTTTATCTTTAACAAGCATACCTCTAAGTATTTTTTCAATATCTATATCTCCAAATTGCGCTCCAGTGAAATAAGCATCCCTTTTTAAGTAGTCCATTCTATCAACATCAAGTTGGCTGGATACTAATTGTTCAATTAAAGGAAATTTATGTTCATGATTAATAACTGAAGCTATATCTTTAGGTAACCTAGCATCATATTTTTTAAGAGTTTTATTAATAGATGTATCACCTAAAATGATATTTATAGTCATTATTTCATGATTTATTTTAAATATTTTTTCAAAGCTATGAGAATATGGACCATGTCCTATATCATGTAGTAAAGCGCTACATAAGAAGACCGTTTTTTCATAGTCAGTAAGCTCATTATCGACATCTTTAACCTTTTCTAAGACCTCACGAGCAAGCTCATAAGCACCTAATGAATGAGAAAATCTAGTATGATCGGCCATATGAAAAACCATGGAAACACCACATAATTGCTTGATACGTCTTAGTCGTTGAAATTCAGATGTATTAATTAATTCATCAATGATTTCATCATTTACTCTAACATATCCATATAAAGGATCTCTAAATACCTTATTTACCATACTATACCTCCATTCATTCCATAATTAATTTTAACATTTATTAAAAACTATTACAACTAAGTAATAGTTTAATGATATAATTAATTTGAGGTGATTATTATGTGTATATTTTGTAAGATAATAGAAGGAGAAATCCCTTCAACAACAATATATGAGGATGATGTAGTTAAATGTATATTAGATTTATCACAAGCAGGAGTAGGTCATACCTTAGTTATACCTAAGAAGCATTATGCGAATGTACTTGAAATTGATTCTGATACTTTTGGTTATGCGATGAAAATAGCTCAAAAAATTGCAAAAGCTTTAAAGAAGACTTTCAATTGTGATGGAGTTAATATTTTAAATAACTGCGGTGAAGCAGCTGGACAAACAGTATTCCACTTACATATTCATGTCATTCCAAGATTCTTTAATGACACAGTAGATGTAAAATGGGTTGATAACAGTAGTAAATTTGATCCTAAAAACTTTGAAGAATTAAAAAATAAAATTGTAGCAAATCTATAATAAAAAAGGAGGAGACTCCATATGGATAAAAATATAGTTTCACGCTTTAAATATGTTAGAATTCAAGGACAAGAACTAGCAAAAAATACGATGTATGCTAGAGGTATTTTTAGTATGTGCTGGGACATGGTTCATAACGATTTAATGGAGGAAGAAGATGCCTTACTATTTAGGGAAATTGATGACTGGTTTGCACATGAATTACCATGGCCTCCACAATGTAAAAATCAAGAAAAAGTTATATGCTTTTTTAAAACCGAAAACTCTAAAGAAATGCTTAATATGATACAGCCAGCTATGTGGTTGCTTGAAAGGTATAATCATCCATTTTATTTAGTTTATACTAATACACTTCCGGGTAAAATAGTATATGAAGATAAGTATCAGGTGGCAGTAGAAGTAAGCGGAAAATTAGATGTTAGACCAATACAAAAATTATGGTCTCCTGAAGATTAAAAGTATAATAAAAAACGGCTTTAATTAGCCGTTTTCTTTTTTACTTTAATATTTCTACATAAGGAATATCTAGTGCCTTAGATACATTTTTATTTACACATTTATGGTTATAAATATTCATACCATTGTATAAACCTTTGTCTTTATGAACTGCCTTTTCTAATCCTAAATCAGCAATCATTAAACCATATTTAATAGTAGCATTTGCTAGAGCAATTGTAGATGTTCTAGGTACAGCACCAGGCATATTTCCAACACAATAATGAACTATTCCATCCTTAATAAAAATAGGGTCTTTATGAGTAGTTACATGGCTTGTTTCACAGCATCCACCTTGGTCAATTGCGATATCTACAATTACAGAACCTTTCTTCATTAATTTTAAGTGTTCAGCTCTAACTAATTTAGGAGTAGAACCACCAGGAATTAATACAGATCCAATTACTAAGTCAGCTTCTTGAAGTGACTTTCTAATATTAGCTTCTGTAGCATATAAAGTAGTTACATTTGCACCAAAAATATCTTCTAGATAAGCTAGTCTATTAGGGTTAATATCAAGTAGTGTTACTTGAGCATCAATACCTACAGCTGCTTTGGCTGCGAAAGTACCAGCAACACCACCACCAAGGATTACAATTTTACCTCTTTCTACACCTGGAACGCCTCCAAGTAAGATTCCACGACCACCAAATCCTTTTTCAAGATATTTGGCACCTTCTTGAATAGATAAACGACCAGCAATTTGACTCATTGGTCTTAAACATGGTAAATTACCAAAATCATCAGTTATAGTTTCAAAAGCAACAGCTGAAACACCTTTTTTAATTAATTCATCAGCTAATGGCTTATTAGCAGCTAAATGTAAATAAGTATATAGAATTAAGCCATCTCTAAAATATTTATATTCACATTCTTCAGGTTCTTTAACCTTAACTAACATATCAACACTATCATATACTTCTTTAGCAGTTTCAATTATTTTAGCTCCCGCATCTTGATATTCTTTATCAGAAAAACCAGCACCTTCACCAGCACCTTTTTCAACTAATACTGTATGTCCATGTGCTACATATGCCATAACATTATCAGGAGTTAAACCAACTCTAAATTCATTATCTTTTAATTCTCTTGTAGTTCCTACTATCATTCTTCAAACCTCCGCAATTATATTTATTTTTATATAGTAAAAATCCAATATAATTATACTATAAGATATATATTATAAGCAATATAATTATTATAACTCATTTATTAGAATAAAAAGAAAACGGCTATTTCTAGCCGTTTATCAGTTTATTTATTTTATAATAGTCATACCGCCCATATATGGTTGTAGAGCCTTTGGAACATTGATTGAACCATCTTCATTATAGTTATTTTCGATTACTGCGATTAAACCTCTAGGAGTAGCTAAAACAGTATTATTTAGTGTATGAACTAAGTATGTTCCATCACTATTTTTAGTTCTAATACCTAAATAATACTGTTTTAGCTACTCCTAGAGGTTTAATCGCAGTAATCGAAAATAACTATAATGAAGATGGTTCAATCAATGTTC
>JAILIR010000218.1 GCA_024695185.1 bacterium
CAACATTCATTTCTAATTTATATTTGTTTCCAATAGATTTAATGATATTACAAATATGACCTAGTCTTGGAAGCTCATTTCCAAATATAGTTGTTTTAACAAAATCAACATCATTAATAGATGATATTACACATGCACTACCAAGTGATATTGCATTTGAACAACCAATACCTAACTTCTTAGCATTTGTGTTCTTTTTAATTGACTTGATAAATGCTGAAAACTCATTAGGTAAAGCAATTCCGGCACTATCCATTACTGACACAAAGTCAGCTTCACTTGCAGCATTAATAGCTTCAACAAGGTAGCTTTCTTCAGCTCTAGTAGCATCTAGGAAGACAGCTTCTACTAAGACATTTAAGCCTTTAGCATAGCTAATTAATTCCTTAATAGTTTCTAACATCTTTTCTGGTTTTTTGTGATATAAGTATTCCATTTGCATAACTGTAGATGGGAATTCAATAGAAATAATTGAATCCTTGCTGTTTTTAACTACATCATATGCTAAATCAATAGATTCTTTAGTAGCTTTTGCACTACAGCTAATTCTAGAATTCTTTATGAATGTTGAAATAGTTCTAAATAATATAGAGTCTGTTTTAGGATCATTAACTGGTCCAACACCAATAATATCTACTTTGAGGTCGTCTAAATGCCTAGCTATTTCCAGCTTTTCCTTGAAACTCATTTCTAATTCTTTTCCTGTTAAGTTGTTTCTTAAAGTTTCATCGCAAATAATTACTTTCATTTTGATATCCTCCTTTATTATTTTTTCTACAAATCAAGTAATTTTTTTATATTTTTACTTAAGATTAATTCATTTTCTTCATCGCTTAATCCTAAAGCAAAAAATCTTTCTAGTTCTTCTTTAGCATCCCACATTGGATAATCAGTTCCAAAGAAGAATTTATCTACACCAAACATTCTTATTAATTGTAAAGCTTTATATGGCTCTAAGAAATATAAGGATGATGAAGTATCAAAATACACATTTTTATATTTCAAGTTTTCATATTCTCTTGCGTTACCCCAAGTAGAATATCCACCAAAGTGAGCTGCGATACATGTTAAATCCTTAAACATATTAGCAACTCTAACTAATCTTTCTTGGCTTGAATAATCATATCTTTTATCACCCATATGGAATAATATTGGTAATTTTCCTTTAGCAAGTCTATAAATTTTAAGAGCTCTTTCTTCATCGATATAGAACTTTTGGAAATCAGGATGAAGTTTAATTCCTTTAAAATCATTATTAATAGCAAATTCTATTTCTTCTTTGATTTCAGATTCTTCCATATGAGGATGAAGGGTAATAAAACCAATAAATTCAGGGTGCTTAGTTTTTTCCTCTAAAATAAATTTATTAATTGAATGTACTTGATGAGGTGTTGTAGCAACTGAATGTACAAGAAAACGTGATACTCCAGCCTTTTTACCTTCTTCTAGAAGTCCATCAACTGTACCAACATAACCCATAGGAATGCCATAAAAATCACCTACAGCTTGACTAGCTTTTTCTGCAATTTTTTCAGGATAAATGTGTGCGTGAGCATCAATTATTTCCATATTTTCACCTACTTATTATTACTCATTTTTCTAAGTTCAGTACGTTTAATCTTACCACTAATTGTCTTTGGTAATTCATCGAAGAATTCAATAATTCTTGGATATTTATAAGGTGCTGTATTAGTCTTAACGTATTGTTGGATTTCCTTCTTTAAATCTTCTGATTTTTCTTTACCAGGAACTAATACGATATTAGCTTTTACAACTTGTCCTCTAATTGGATCTGGTGCACCTGTAACAGCACACTCTAAGACATAAGGTAATTCCATGATGACACTTTCGATTTCGAATGGCCCAATTCTATAACCACTTGATTTAATTACATCATCAATTCTACCTACATACCAATAATAGCCTTGTTCATCATGCCATGCAGTATCACCTGTATGATACATTCCATCATGCCATGCTTCTTTTGTTTTTTCTTCATTTCTATAATATTCTTTGAATAATCCACATGGTACTCTCTTATCTGTTCTAATGATGATTTCACCAGTTTCACCATCTTTACAAGGATTACCATCTAAATCAACGATATCAACATCATATAATGGACTTGGTTTACCCATAGAACCTCTAACAATTGTTGCACCAACGAAGTTACCAACAACTGCTGTTGTTTCTGTTTGTCCAAATGCTTCTACTAAGTTAACACCTGTAGCTTTAATCCATTGTGAATAAACTTCAGGGTTTAATGCCTCACCAGCTATAGCTGCATATCTAACAGATGATAAATCATATTTAGATAAGTCTTCTTTAATGAAGAATCTATAAATTGTTGGAGGTGCACAGAATGTTGTGATATTGTATTTAGCAAACATAGGTAGGACATTAGAACTATCAAATTTATCAAAGTCATATGTGAATACACCAGCTTCACATAACCATTGTCCATATAGTTTACCCCATAGTGATTTACCCCAACCTGTTTCACTCATTGTGAAATGTAATCCATCAGGTACAACATTTTG
This sequence comes from bacterium, assembly GCA_024695185.1. Taxonomy (GTDB): domain Bacteria; phylum Bacillota_I; class Bacilli_A; order Acholeplasmatales; family JAEDCM01; genus RGIG10196. The sequence continues at coordinate 2,541 of JAILIR010000218.1, forward strand.
CCAATATTTAGCAGTAATGAAATGTCCTAGAGGATACTTATGACAGTGAGCTGTAAGCTTTGGATTTCCTGTTGTTCCACTTGTGAAAAACATTACCATTAAGTCATTTCCACATGCTGAATCAGCTTTTCTTTCATATACATCACTAAACTTTATAAACTCATTATTATAATCATGCCATCCAGCAGGAATTGGATCATTTATTGTAGTAGCTGCAACCTTGATTAGCTTGCATCCTACTTCCTTTTCTGCTTCATCAATTCTATCTGTTACATCATCATCATCTGTAGCAATGATTGCTTTAACGCTAGCTGCTTTAAATCTATAAACATAGTCATGAACCATTAATAGATTTGTTGCTGGAATAGCTATAGCACCAATTTTATGAAGTGCCATCATAGCATACCAGAAATGATAGTGTCTCTTTAATACTAGCATTACTGTATCACCCTTCTTAATTCCAAGTGATTCAAAATAATTAGCAGTCATGCTTGAGTATCTAGAAATATCATTAAATGTAAATGTTCTTTCCTTAAAGTTTTTATCTACATATAACATTGCTCTTTTGTTAGGCTTAGTTCTACCTAATTCATCTACTATATCAAAAGCAAAGTTAAATTTATCTTCATTATGGAAATTAATTCCATTAATAATACCTTTATCATCTAAAGTTGTATCAATCCACTTTTCATAAACTGGATTTTTAATATGTGCAGCATCTGTATTTGTAAGTGATGAAGTTTGTGTTATACGCTTCATAGATGCTAAACCTGACTTATCAGGATCAACTACAAAGGCATAGAATACTAAGTCTTCTCCACCTAGTGCTGTTTCATCATGAGGAATAGATGAGTCATGATAAATTGAATCACCTTCATGTAGGATTTCAACATCATCACCTATTACCTTTTTCATAGTACCTTTAACTACGATATTTAATTCTTGACCTCTATGTGTAACTAGTTTTTTAGGTCCCATTAATGCTTCTTCATTATAAGGAATAGTTACCAAGAAAGGCTCAACAAAGCGATTTTTGAATAATGGAGCTAAGTGCTCATAAACAACACCATGCTTACCATAGATATTCATACCTTCATCTTTTCTTGTTAGGGTATAATCCGCAAGTTTTGGAGTTCTACCATCAATAATTGCTGTAATTTCAATGTTACAAATTCTAGCAAACTTGTAGATGAAAGAGAATGTAATATCACTTCTACCTTCTTCTAAAGCCTGATAGTCTTCTAAGTCCATATCAGTCATTGCAGCAACTTCTTTATCAGTTAAACCACAATCTTCTCTAACAGACTTAATACGACAAGCAATTTCTTCAATTTCTTTTGTCAGTTTGTTAATAATCATTTTTTTTCTCCTTTTTATATATTTAGTATTATATATAAAAAAACCGTCTCAAATTATCTTTGAGACGAGATTACCCGCGGTACCACTCAATTTATGTATTAATATACATCTCTTTAGGATCTATCAATCCCTTGGCTTTAACGCAGCTCTACGGAGCTTCTTAATAGAATAATCGTTCAGAGGCCCTACTCAAAAGCGATGGCTAATTGAATGACTCTTCGTTAATTTACACCAACCATTAACTCTCTATAGATTTATCATTCTAGCGTCTTTATCACGGCATTTAATATATATATACTACATTCATAATAGCACTTGAAAAAGCATATTTCAATTATGAAAAGCAATGTAAATGTTTTCATTTTTCATTTGAAT
>JAILIR010000232.1 GCA_024695185.1 bacterium
ATTGAAGCATTCAATGCTTACTTTGAAGAAGATATTATGAAGAAGTATACATCTGATACATTCAAGTTCTATATTGCTAATGCTCTAATTAAGCAATATGAAGCTGAAGGAAAGATAACAATAGATGAAAATCTAAGAAAGAGCATCGATACTCTTGTTAAGAGCTATCAAAAGAGTCTATTCGACTTTGAAGAAAATGCATTCACTAAAAAGTGGGCAGAATTATTTAACTAAGTTAACTCCAATTAAAATATAAGGGACTAGAGAAAATCTAGTCCCTTTTTTTTGCAAGAAAAAAACACATTTAAAATGTGTTATTTTTCACTCTTAATTGGTTTATATAATCTTGTTTTATTTAATACAGCTACACCTTGTGAAAACTCTCCTTCATTATAAGTATCCAAGTTTTCACCAACTACTGTTAGTTTTGAATCCATATCATCAATCATATTAACTATTACAGCCTCAGGTAACATAGGACGTTTAGGTGAACCAAACTCAGGAATACCATGATGCGATAATACAATGTGTTCAAGTAACATTACTTCTTCTGAATAAATACAATTAACATTAGCAGCACGTTCAATAGCTAAGACGCCCATTACAACATGTCCTATTAATAAGCCTTGTGTAGTATACTGACTCTTTATGGCACCACTAAATTCATAAACCTTTGCGATATCATGTAAAATAATACCTGCATATACTAAATCAGTATCTAAATAATCATATACTTTACATAAAGCTTCAGCATCAAGTAGCATTCTATATGTATGATATAATAATCCATTAATATAGGCATGATGGAACTTTGTTGCTGCAGGATAAATTATAAACTTATCTTTATTGTTATAATACAAATATTGAGCAATAGTTTTTATGTTATTATTTTTAATACGATTTAATGTATCTTCTATTTTTTCAATTGCATCTTTAGGATTAAAAGGTGCTGTTTGATAAAACTTAGGAAGTATATCAAGCAATCTTGTCGCATCATATGGTTCAAATGCATTTTTAAATGAATCTAAAACTAATTGTTCCTTATCATGATATACTCTTGTTGTCACATTAAATATATACAACTCACCAACCTTAAGTTCATTATTTTGCTCTTCAGTTGTTTTTAAATTAATGCTTTCTTTATTTTCTAATTTTATAGTTACATTGCTAAAGCCATCACCTTGGTTAAAGCTTTCTACAACTGCGATATATTCCATTTTTTTGCCTCCTCTAATAAAATATTAAAGTCATTATCTAATATATTATTTAAAACTTTTTCTGCCAAATAATTTAGACATTTACTTCTATTTGTTTTTTTCACAAAACTTAAATCATTACCACTAATATTTAGTTCCTTTAAGGAATGAATTTTTAAATCATCCCATAAACTAATACTTTCTTTTAGGTAATGAATAGCATACATACTACTATTATAGCCACTAATAAACATATTATAGTTTGTAAGACCATTTTTAATTAAATCTATAGCTTTTTTAAGCTCTCTAGTAGTAGACTTCGAAAATTGCCAAAAATCGCTAATTTCGCCCGTTTTAATCATATTATGGATAATTATATCCATAAATGTTCTATCAAAGTCATCAATATATTCCATATTAGGAAATATATGATTTAATTTTAATTCATAAAATAGTTTCCAAGCATCTTTTTTAAAGGCTCCATTTGAAATTTTATCAAATTCAACTCTAATACGTTCAACACTTATATTCTTAAGTAAATCTTTATTTTTAATAATAGATTTATATGTACTACCTTCTATACTAAAGCCTAATTTAGATACGAAAGATAATGCACGTAACATTCTTAGGGCATCTTCATTAAATCTCTTATTTGGATCTCCTATAGTTCTAATAAGTTTTTTATTTAAATCATCAAGACCATTAGTATAATCGATAATTTTTTTATTACTATCCATTAATAGAGCATTTATGGTGAAATCTCTTCTTTTTACATCATCAAGAATACTTTCTGAATATTTTACATCACTAGGATGCCTACTATCACTATAGCTACCATCAAAACGAAATGTAGTATGTTCAAATGAATAACCATTATAGCGTATTAAAACAGTTCCATACTTAATGCCTGTAGGAATAGTTTTAAATAGCTTAGCTACATCGCTTGGTTTAGCACTACCTGTTAAATCGATATCATTAGTTTTTATATTTAATAAACTATCTCTAACATATCCACCAACAATATAAGACTCATAGCCATTACCATTTAAGATATTTAAGACTTCTATTGCACTACTTAAATAATCCATAGTAACACCCCATATAATTATAACAAACTATAAGTTTTTTTTCAATTATGATATAATAAGTTAGGTGGTTATATGAAAACGGTAAAAGATGAAATAATTAATGAAATAATTATCGAAAAATCTAGATTTATCACATATTTAAAAAGAGTAGATAATATAGATGAAGTTGATAGTTATCTAACTCAAATTAAGAAAAAACATTATGATGCGACTCATCACTGTTTTGCCTTTATAATGGATGGAATTGAAAGGTCAAATGATAACGGTGAACCTAGTGGTACCGCAGGCATTCCAATTCTTGATGTTTTAAAGAAAAACGAAATAACTAATACCTTATGTATTGTTGTTAGATATTTTGGTGGAATTAAGCTTGGCGCAGGTGGCTTAGTTAGAGCTTATTCTTCTAGTGCATCTGAGGCCCTAAAGAAAGCAAGTTTTACTACTAAGAAAAAGTTCATGCGTTATGAACTAATTATAGATTATCCTACATATAACCAAATCATTTATCTAATTAAAAATGATAT
>JAILIR010000243.1 GCA_024695185.1 bacterium
TAAATGATTCAACGAATTCTTTTTCAGCTTCTTCTAAACGACCTAAGTTATATAAAATGATGCCTCTAAATTTATGGAATACACCAAAATCTAATTCAGAGTTTTTAACTAACTTAGTTTTATCTTCTCTATTAATAGCTGAAATATAAGCGTCTAGTGGATTATGGTATGTTTTATATACATACTTTTCATCTTCATAAACTGGATGAATATGTTCAATAGCCATATCAAGATAATCAAGAGCCTTTTGATATTTCTTATTAACAACTAGTTCTTGAGTTTCTCTTAGTCTTTGTTCAAACTTGCTTTGCTTTATATTACTAACAAAGTTTTCTTGTAAGTTCTTTGGTAGTGTATCAAATAACATCTTATATATTTCGTTTGAAACAGCAATGTTATCTCTATATTTTTCTAATTGTTCTAATAAATATGGAGTATCTTTTTCCGAATCTCCTGTTAAATTTTTTTGAATTGATTCAATAATTTCCTTCATGCTAAAAACCTCACTTTAAACATATTGATTACTCATTTCTTATTATTATACCATAGATGTAAAGAAAATGTAAAACACTTTTTTCTTATAAATTATAAGTCGTATTTACTTACAATTTCAGAAGGCGTTTTTCTTTGTAGCATAAATATTGGTAGCATACCAGAAATTATGCTTACTCCAACTAGAATAACAAAGCCAGCAATCGCATAAATAGGCGAATATCTGAATAAGTTAAGTAGTCCATGTATCTTCATATTTGCGAAGTGACACAATAACAAACTAGCAACATAGCCTATTAGAGTTGTCATACACATCAACACTATTAACTCAACCAAGAACATCCTATATATTCTACCTTTAGATGCGCCTATTTCTCTTAAGACACCTATTTCATAAATTCTATGGATCATCTTACTTCTCATCATAAAGAAGGTATAGATGACTGTTATAATTAGGAATACTAAACTAACTGTGATAGTTGAAGCAAACATTTCAGCCTTTTGTCTTACTCTTAGCTCATGTTCAAGCTCATAGCTAGTTTTAAATGTTGTATTAATTTCTTTAAATCTTTTAATTACTTCTTGATCATTTGTTGTAATTAAAACTTTATCGTTTGATGGATACTTTAAGTTTGAATAAAGCATATATTTATCATCAATACCAATAGCTGTAATACTTCTTGTTGCTTTATCTGTTTTAAAGTATCCAACAATCTCATAATTGTTATCAGCAATTAATTGATCTATTTCTTGGTTTACACCTTCACCTTTTACCTCATAATATCTATCACTCACAATTATTTCCTTACTACCTGTAGGCATATGACCAGATACTAGAGTTAATAGGCTTGAAGGAACAAGACTATATCTATATTCAACATTAGATATATTTCTTTTAACTAGATCATTATCATCAACTAATAGGAATGGTTCATACTCACTATTCTTTGCACTAAATAAACCTACAATTTTAAGTGTTTTTCCATCTATTTCTATTTCTTCAATATTATCAGCTCTAGAAAATTCACGGAAATAAGTTTCAAAATTCATTAAACATTCACTAGTTGGATCTTCTATGTCTCTACCACCAACTAATTTATAATCGAAATTATTATAGTTTTCAATTGATTCATAAACACTATAACAATCAAATATACTATCATATTGGCTAGCACCATAATTAGTATAATATGTAGTAGCTTCAGAATTAACAATACCTACTATAGTACAACCATTAGCGTTCTTTCCTAGCAATGAATCATAAGTAAGCTTTTCAATGTTAGACATCTTTTTAATAATACCATCCGCAATACGTTTTGTGATAACTGTTTCACCTTTATTACATTCTTTAGTTCCACAAATTACATCATCATTAATATATTTACTATCAAATTCATAACAAGTATTTGTTAAAGCAACATTACCAGCAATATTTGAATGATAGTATAGTGATGTTGCAGAAGTATAATCTATGATTAATCCCTCATTAATAAGCTTTTCAACCTCTTTAGTATAGTCTTTTACTTCTCCTCTTTTGTATACAACACCTGTATCAGCATAATCAATTTGATCACCTTCTACATATGTACCAACGCTTAGCATTAAAACACATACAGCCATAACAACACCAATAATAACAAAGCATGCATGAAGTCCCTTCATCTTTTTACTTGATGCTCTATGTGTTCTATAGGCATCCCTAAAGCTATGTAGTAGAGGCATTAAAGAAAACTTCTTCTTTTTATCACTAAATGGTTTAGGATTAAATTCAAAGTTTTTAATATCTTCTTTTTTAATTGATTGATAATTGCCATCAATTAATTTAACCTTTGAATCATCATCTAAATATTTAATTTGATTACTCTTTAAATAGATTTGACCATCCTTTTTAACAATGGTTAAATCTAAATCTTCTAGTGAATCATTTTCTTCTAGATAAAGATTAACTTTAACATTTCCTAGTTCAATTACTTGGTTCTTTAAATCCTTTAGATAAATTTTTGTTTTATCATAATTTTCTAAATCATCACTACTATTATTTTCATAGTCTTCAATTATAGAACCATCTTTTATTTCAACAATTCTATCAGCATAGAAATTAGCGCTCTTCTTATCATGAGTAACCATGATTACTAATCTATCTTTACTAATTGCTTTTAAAATATTCATAACTTCAATAGTATTTTCACTATCTAAGTTTCCTGTAGGTTCATCCGCAATAATAATCTTAGAATCTTTTACAAGTGCTCTTGCAATAGATACACGTTGCATTTGTCCACCAGATAAGTTAGATGCGAGTTTATTTTTAAATCTCTTCATCTTTAACATATCAAGTACATATTCAATTCTTTCTTTAACCTCAGCCCCATCAGTTATACCCATTAGTTCTAAAGTTAATCTTAAATTTTCATAAACAGTTACATTAGGTAGTAAGTTATAGTTTTGGAAAACATAACCAATATTTTCTCTTCTAAACTTATCAATTTTTCTTGCCTTATAATTCTTAAAAGTCGCATCATCATAAGATATTTCGCCTTTAGCCTTATCAAGACCAGCTATAACATTTATTAGTGTAGTTTTTCCACTACCACTAGCGCCTAAGAATACAACAAAGCCTGTATTAGGTAATACTAAATTAGTATTATTTATAACATGTATTTCATTACTTTTACCCTTGTTATAGTACTTATTTAAGTTCGATACATTAATCATTTCCTAATACACCTCCCCTAAATGTCTTAGACACACTAAACTTATATAATTTTCTATTAAATCTAATTGCGAAGAATAATGAGTATACAAACATAAATAACAAGTATACTATTATTCCTATTACTCCTACTCTATGGAATCCGCTTATAATTGGATGATTAAATATATAAGATATACCAACTACTACCACAACAAGTATAGCAGTTGATAAGCTTAATATAACAGTTTGTATTCTTACTAAACTTGCCATATCTTTCTTACTCATACCTAAAGTTCTAAATACAGTATAATCCTTATTCTTAATTGAATAAATTCTAGCAAGAATAAAGTATGATATAAAGAATATTACAGTAAATGAGAATAATATACCTACGATGAAGAAAGCATATAAAATAGTATTTAAAATACTAGAAAAACTTATATCTTCAAC
>JAILIR010000248.1 GCA_024695185.1 bacterium
GAATCACAAGAGAGAATGAGCGTAGTAGTAGAACCTAAAGATGTCGATAAATTCATTGAATGTGCAAAGAAAGAAAACATCGAATGCACAATCATTGCTAAAGTTACTGATAATAATAGATTAGTAATGAAATATAAAGGCTTTGATGTTGTAAACATCAGTAGAGATTTCATTAATACTAATGGTGTTAGACAAGAATCAAAGGCTAAAGTAGACAAAATTGATTTTAGTAAAAATCCATTTAAGAGAAATGTTTGTGATTTCACATCTAACTTAAAGGATTTAAATGTTACAATGCAAAAAGGTTTAATTGAAATGTTTGATGCAACAATTGGTGCAACAACAGTGTTAATGCCTTTTGGTGGAAAATATCAATTAACTGAAACTCAAGTTTCAGCACAAAAATTCCCAGTCTTAGAAGGTGAAACAACTACTACAAGTGTTATGGCATTCGGTTATAACCCATATATTATGAGTTGGAGCCCTTATCATGGATCAAATTATAGCGTAGTAGAAGCTTTAACTAAGCTTACTTGTGCATCAATTGATTATAAAAAGGTTAGATTTAGCTTCCAAGAATATTTTGAAAAGTTGGGTAGCAATCCAGAAAAATGGGGTAAAGTAACAAGTGCTATGCTTGGATCAATTGATATTTTAAAACAATTTGAACTTGCATCTATCGGTGGAAAGGATTCAATGAGTGGAACATTTAAAGACTTAAATGTACCACCAACATTAATTGCTTTTGGTATTGCTACTGCTGATAGTAGTGATGTAATTTCTCCAGAATTCAAAAGGTGCGGAAACAAATTATATTTAATTAAGCATAATCCATTAGCTAATTATCTACCAAATGTAAGTGAATTAAAGAAGAACTTTGATTATGTTAGAGAAAACATTCTAAATAAAACTATTGTTTCAGCTTGGTCTATCAGTAATGGTGGTTTAGCTGAAGGTTTAGCTAAGTGTAGTTTTGGTAATAAGCTAGGATGTAATGTTAAAACTGACTTAGATTTATATGCTTATGATTATGGTTCAATGTTAGTTGAATCAACTAAAGAATTAGAGGGTATTTATTTAGGTGAAGTTACAAATGATGGCTTTATTACAATTAATGGTGATAAATATGGTATTGATGATGCTATTAAGGCTAACTTAGAAACATTTGAAAGTATTTATCCAACTAAATCAAAGGATACTAATTATGATTTATCTATTTGTAAAGAAACAAATGGAACATATGAAAAATTAGATAAGAAATATGATGATGTAAAAGTTATTATTCCTGCTTTCCCAGGAACTAACTGTGATTATGATACATATAGAGCATTTAAGAAGGCTGGAGGAAATCCAGAAATATTCGTATTTAGAAATACAACAGAAACTGATGTATTAGATTCAATAAATGAATTAGCAGAAAAGATAAAGAAATCTCAAATCTTAGTAATAAGTGGTGGATTTAGTGCTGGTGATGAACCAGATGGTTCTGGCAAATTCATTTCTAATGTATTATGTAATGAAACAATTAAAGCTGAAGTTAAGGCATTACTTAAGAGAAAAGGCTTAGTCTTAGGTATTTGTAACGGATTCCAAGCTTTAATTAAATCAGGTATATTCTTTAATTATGAACTAGATAGTACTAGTCCAACATTATTTAGAAATGATATAAATAGACACATTTCTCATATAGCTCATACTAAGGTAGTTACAAATAAGTCTCCTTGGTTAAGTAGCTTCAAAGTTGGAGAAGTCTATGAAGTAGCAATGTCTCATGGTGAAGGTAAGTTTGTTGTTAGTAAAGAGCTTGCTAAAGAATTCTTCGATAATGGAATGGTAGCATTCCAATATGTAGATGAAGAAGGAAAACCAACAAATGATACTAATTACAATGTAAATGGTAGTAATTATGCTATTGAAGGTATTATTTCAAAGGATGGCTTAGTATTAGGCAAGATGGGCCATAGTGAAAGAAAAGGTATTGATGTATTCAAAAATATTTATGGAAATAAAGATGAAGATATATTCAAGAATGCTATAAATTATTTTAAAGGAAAGTAGGAATTAAAAATGAGTCAATCTTATTCAAAATCTGGAGTTAATCTAGAAGCAGGTTATGAAGTAGTTAGAAGAATTAAAAAACATATTTCAACTACTAATCGTTTAGGTGTAATGGGAAATATTGGTTCATTTGGTGGTATGTTTGATTTATCACTATTAAATTACAAAGAACCAGTATTAGTAAGTGGTACTGATGGTGTAGGAACAAAATTAGTAATTGCTCAAACACTTGATAAGCATGATACAATTGGTCAAGATGTAGTTGCTATGTGTGTTAATGACTGTCTTGCTCAAGGTGCTGAACCACTATTCTTCTTAGATTATGTTGCTGTTGGTAAAAACCATCCAGCACAAATCGAACAAATCGTTAAGGGTGTTGCTGATGGCTGTATTCTTGCAGGATGTGCTTTAATTGGTGGTGAAACAGCTGAAATGCCTGGTATGTATGCTGAAGATGAATATGATATCGCAGGTTTCTCTGTAGGTGTTGTTGAAAAGTCTAAGCTTATTGATGGATCTAAAGTAGAAGTAGGTGACGTAATCGTTGGTATTGCTTCAAGTGGAGTTCATTCTAATGGTTTCTCACTAGTTAGAAGAATTATCACTGAAAGTATGGATAGTTATGATACACCATTTGAAAATTCAACAGTTGGTGAAACATTACTTACTCCAACTAAGATTTATATTAAACCAGTATTAGAAGTAATTAAGAATGTTGATGTTCATGCTATTTGTCATATTACAGGTGGAGGATTTGATGAAAATATTCCACGTGTAGTTCATGATGATCAAGGTATTTTAATTAATGAAGGTACTTGGCCAATTCTACCAATATTTAAATATCTAGAAAAAACAGGAAATATTCCTCATAGAGAAATGTTTAATGTATTTAATATGGGTATTGGCATGATGATCATTGTTAAGCCAGAGGATAGCGATAAGGTTATTAAAATCTTAGAAGAAAAAGGTGAAAAGGCTTATAAGATTGGTGAAATCACTAATCAAAAGGGAGTAGTTATTAAATAATGAAAAGAATAGCTATCTTTGCTAGTGGCTCAGGAACTAATTTTGAAGCATTGGTTAACGAAACTTATAAAAACGGTAAAATTGTGTTATTAGTATGTGATAAACCTAATGCTTATGTTATTGAGCGTGCTAAAAACCACAATATTAATTACTTTATTGTGGAACTTAAAAAGTTTGAAAACAAGGAAGCTTATGAAACAGCTATTGTTAATAAGCTAAAAGAAGAAAAAATAGATTTAGTTTTACTTGCTGGATATATGAAGATAGTAGATAAAGTACTACTTGATGCATATGAAGGTAGAATTGTGAATATTCATCCTGCCTTACTTCCATCATTTAAGGGAGCACATGGTATAAAGGATGCATATGATTATGGTGTCAAAATAATGGGTGTAACAATCCATTATGTAAATAAAGAAGTTGATGGTGGTAAGATTATTGCTCAAGAT
>JAILIR010000004.1 GCA_024695185.1 bacterium
AACTAACACAAAACTGGAAATTAAAGCCATAAACATCATTATTATAATAATCTTATTGTCATATTTCTGATATTGGAAACGCCAAAAATTACATATAAATAAGACTATTAATAGCATTACAGCAATACAGTTAGAAACATATATGCTCGTTAAATTTATTTCATAAAACATAATATGCCTCCTATAATAAGTGCTCAGACATTATTAGCTTTTCATCTAATATTTCTTGTTCGAAGTCTTCTATTTTATAAGGTTTACCGAATAAGTAGCCTTGTAGTCTACCACAGCCTATTTCATTTAAGAAATCAGCTTCATCACTAGTTTCTACTCCTTCAGTTAAAGCCTTCATTCCAAGTCTTGTTGCTAAATGAATTACACAATCTAAAACATCTTTAGTTCTTTCGTTTTTATCGAAGTTAGTTAAGAACTTCATATCAATTTTAACAACATCAAATTTAAAGTCTTTTAAGACATTTAAAGATGAATAACCACTACCAAAATCATCTAGCCAAATATCATAGCCATCATTTTTAAGATCATCAATTATTTTCTTTAATTCATCTTGATTATCTGATAGGGCACTTTCAGTCATTTCTACATGAATATAGTCTTTATCAAGGTTATATTTACTAACCATTTTATTTAATTCTTCTCTTACATTCATAAGCTCAAAATCTAATCTAGAGAAATTTAAGCTTACAGGAACAACTGGTCTAGACTCATCTAAAGCTCTTCTCATTTCCTTACATACATATTCAAGCATGCATCTATCTAACTTATGAATAAGTCTAGTTTGTTCTAAGACAGGTACAAATTCCCTAGGAGATAAATTACCATAAACAGGATCAACCCAACGAGCTAGAGCTTCAGCACCACATAATTTCTTATCATTACTCCATACAACCGGTTGATAGTGAGCTTTTATATAGCCATTATTAATAGCTTCATCAATATGATTAACGATGTATTGTCTTTTGTTAAATAAAGTATCAATTTCATCGTTATATTCATTATAAATAATGCCATAAGTATCTTTAATCATTCTACAAGCATATCTTGCTTTATCGATAGCTCTTTGAACATTTTCACCTTGTTTAGGTTTATAGCCACCAACCTTTAGTAAAACAAATAATCCATCAGATGATGCTTGTACTAAACGCTTTAAGACATCTATTTTATCCATAAAACCTTCTTGACTAGTTAAAACAATAAAATGGTCATCTCCAAGTCTAGCTGTATAATCTCTAGGAAATGATGCGACAACATCCTTAGCAAATCTAACTAAGAATTTATCACCATAATCAAAGCCTCTTTGCATATTAATAACTTTAAAGTTACAAATATTTATAAATAAATACATTTTATCATCCATAAATGATAAGTTTTCTTCTTCTTTTTTGGTAATTTTTGTTGTGAAATGATGTAGGTTATGAATATTAACTAGTGAATCATAGTTAGCATCATGTATTAGCTTTTCATCCTTCAAGGCTTCAGCATGACGCTGTTGATAAATAGATAGGGTTATCATCAGCAAGCTTATGTAGAAGGTGTAATAATTAATTCTATCAGCTTCTATGAATTCTCTTTTTTCAACGCCATATTGACATAAGAAATAATCAAACGATACAAATATAACAGTTAATAATACTATCGAAATATAAGGCTTCCAAATTAGTAGACATGCTACAAAGATAATCATTGTTAAGAAACATGTGATCATTTTAATCTTTTGAGTGTTTACTGCGCCATCTTTAAGCCATGGATTAGCAAAATCACTATACCCTACTTTTACACCAAACAATAAACAAACAGCAGCAAAGCAAGTAATAGTCACAATTGATAATATGGTATTATCTTTATTTTTAAAGTGTCTAAATAAGCTATTACCTATTATGGATGCACCAAATATAGGCATTGAAACATATACTAATACTGTTGTTGCTTTATTAATTGTAGTTCCACCTTCATAGCCTGGTAGATTAATTTCAGGAATTAATAAGAATATCCATAAAATACATAAACTGCCCAAAACCATATTGGTTATAAAGGATTTATTACCACGCTTTTTCATAACATAAAACAAACCAAACATAAACATTGCCAATGCACACATAATAAAGAGCCAATACAGTGAAGTATACTGGAATATTAATTGTAATCTTGAATTGTATGTTGGTTTATAAGTATTCCAAGCTGGTTTTATATACTTTCTTGATTGTCTAAAAATCATCCATATTTCAAGGCAAATTATAATGAAAGCCATATAAATACTACTTTTTATATTGGCATCATTTAAATATCCTCTAACATATTTGGAGTTCTTTTTAAAGCCAAACAGGTTTTTAATAAAAGTTAAAAACTTCATAAATGCACCCCCTATAAAGTAAATAAATGGTATATTATAACTATATAATATCACAAAATATTATATAAATATAGCATTTATTTACTTTATAGGGGGTGCATTTATGAAGTTTTTAACTTTTATTAAAAACCTGTTTGGCTTTAAAAAGAACTCCAAATATGTTAGAGGATATTTAAA
>JAILIR010000006.1 GCA_024695185.1 bacterium
CACCGTACTAGATGTTGAAACTACAGGTTTATCTAACCAATTTGATGAAATTATTGAAATTGCAGCTTATAAGCTACATGGTGGTCAACACGTAGGAACATTTGAAAGAATGATTAAAACAGAACGCCCACTTCCTAATAAAATTGTTTCACTAACTCATATTACTAATGAAATGCTTAAAGAAAAAGGTGAAGATAGAAATAAAGTTTTAAGAGATTTTTATAATTTTGCTAAAGATACTATATTAGTTGCACATAATGCAAAGTTCGATATTGGTATGATTTATGAAACATTTAAAAAATGTTGCATAGAATTTAATGAATTCCCTGTAATAGATACATTGCCACTATTCAAAGCACTACATTTTAATGATTCAAAGACATTTGGTCTAGATAAAATGGTTAAAATGTATAAGATTAGATTAGATGAACACCATAGAGCAACAGACGATGCTTATGCGACTATGAAGTGCTTCGCAGAAATGCTAATTGAGGTTAGAGGTAAAGGAATTACTAACTATAATGAAATTAATAATCTAATCACAGATGATTCTTGGAAATGGCTTTATGGGGACCATATCACTATACTTGCCAAAAACCAAGCTGGTTATAAAAACTTATTTAAAATACTAAGTGATTCACTAACTACTCACATGTATAATAAGGCTAGATGCTTAAGAAGTGTAATAGATAAATATAGAGATGGTATACTAATTGGTAGTGCTTGTATAAATGGAGAAGTTTTTGAAACTGCCTTAAATAGAAGCTATGATGAATTACTTAATTTAGTTGAATTCTATGATTATATCGAAATACAACCTATTAGTGTTTATGCACATTTAAAGCTAGATACTTATCTAGATCCTGATTATATCTTACAAGAAACAGTTAAAAAAATAATTAAAGCGGCAAAAGAAAAAGGTAAGACTGTTGTTGCTACAGGTGATGTACATTATGTAGATCCTGAAGATCAAAAATATAGAGATATATACCTTAGAACTAAATCAGTTGGTGGAGGAAGACATCCTCTTGCTAATTATCCTGGTATAACTAAACAGCACTTTAGAACAACTAAAGAAATGCTTGATGAATTTGACTTCCTAGATAATGATTTAGCAAGGGAAATAGTTATTACTAATACAAATTTAATCGCAGATATGATTGAGCCAATCCAAGTATTCCCTAAAGGATTGTTTGACCCTGCAGATGATGAATTTAAAGATTCTTTAGGAGTGCCATCAATTGAAAAAGAACTACAAAGAATGGTTAATGAAAATGTCCATAAATTATATGGAAATGAATTACCTCTAATCGTTAAAGAAAGGCTAGACAAAGAGCTTAACAGTATCATTACTAATAAGTTCTGTAGTGTATACTACATGAGTCATATTCTAGTTAAAAAATCACTTGAAGATGGATACTTAGTAGGTAGTCGTGGTTCCGTTGGTTCAAGCTTTGTAGCTACAATGATGAACATTACTGAAGTTAACCCTCTAAGTCCACATTATAGATGCCCTAGATGTAAATTCTCATCATTTAAAATGAATGAAGAAGAAAAAGAAAAATATGGTATTAGACCAATAGAAATAGAACTACAAGAAAAGTTAAAAAATGTTGATTCAGGTTTCGACTTACCTGATGCAATATGTCCTATTTGTGGTACACCTTTAAAGAAAGATGGACATGACATACCATTTGAAACATTCTTAGGTTTCAATGGAGATAAGGTTCCAGATATTGACTTAAACTTCTCAGGTGAATATCAAGGGAAGGCTCATGAATTTATTCGTAGCGTTATGGGCTATGATAATGCCTTTAGAGCAGGTACCCTTGCTACAGTTGCGGAAAAGACAGCTTATGGATATGTTTTAGGGTACTGCGAAGATAATCACATAAATATGCGTAAAGCAGAAAAAGAGAGAATTGCGAAAATCATTGAAGGTGCTAAACGTACAACAGGGCAACACCCAGGTGGAATTGTTGTAGTACCTAAGAGAGTTGAAATCTATGATATTACACCAATACAATATCCATCAGATGATACAACAAACTCATTTAGAACAACTCACTTTGAATATCATACATTTGAAAGTAACTTATTAAAACTTGATATCCTGGGACACGATGATCCGACTATAATCAGATTCTTTATGAATTATGTTAATGAACATCCTAGTGAATTCCCATTTAATAGGGCACAAGACATTCCAGTAGATGATAGAGATGTACTTAAAATATTTAGTGAAACTAGTGTTTTAGGTGTAACAAAAGAAGAAATATTAAGTGATGTAGGTAGTATCGCAATACCAGAATTCGGTACAGGATTCGTTGGACAAATGTTAGTTGATACAAAGCCTAAAACATTTGCCGAATTAGTTAAAATATCTGGTTTATCACATGGTACTGACGTTTGGTTAAATAATGCAAAAGATTTAGTAACTGGTGAAAAAACAGATTATGGTAAAATTCCATTTAGTAAAATCATAGGATGTCGTGATGATATCATGGTTGACTTAATGTATATGGGGCTTGAACCTTCTATGGCATTTAAAATAATGGAATTTGTTAGAAAAGGTAAAGCAAAGAAAGATAAAGATACTTGGGCTAAACATGTTGAATATATGAGAGAACATGGTATTCCTGAGTGGTACATTTGGTCATGCGGTCAAATCAAATACATGTTCCCTAAAGCCCATGCTACAGCTTATGTATTAATGGCTTTAAGAGTTGCTTGGTTTAAGGTACATAAACCACTATTATTCTATTCAGGATTCTTCTCTATAAGAGTAGATGCATTTGAAATAGAAACTATGTGTAGTGATGCTAATACAATTAGAAATAGAGTAAACTCACTAAAAGAAGGTAAGCTAGATGAAGAAGAAAACTTATCAGATAATAAGGTTAGTGATATCTTAGATACCCTAAAAGTAGCACTAGAAATGACTTCTAGAGGATATCATTTTAAGATGGTTGATATTAATGAATCAGAAGCAAAAACATTTAAGATTATAGATGAGGAAAAAGCCTTACTTTGCCCATTTGTTGCAATTAATGGATTGGGTGACGCCGTTGCTTATGATATAGTTGCTGAAAGAGAAAAATCACCATTTAAATCTATTAGTGATGTATTAAATCGTACTAGAATAAATCAAACAATCGCTGATGTTATGAAGAAGTATGGATGCTTTGGAAACATGGAAAGTGAAGTAGAAGAAGAAACATATGATTTATTCAACTTATAATTAGAGTGATGCGTAGGCATCCTCTTTTTTATTGAAAAAAAAGAGTATTTATTGTATAATCTTATGTGAGGTGATTTTTATGCAATTAAGAAATCCATTATTCAAAAATATGGATAATGACTATGGATATGAACAAAGCGATTGCGCTACAGTCCATGGTGTATTTGGTAAAACATTATTTTTATTAGGTGTAGTTATTATTTCAGCAATATTAGCTATAGCATTTATGTACAATTTAACAGAGGATAACATTGATACATTTATTGGTCTATTATTAGTATCAATAGTTGTTTCATTAATAGCTGGATTAATTGCTACTTTCTC
>JAILIR010000031.1 GCA_024695185.1 bacterium
CACATAAATAATCTTCACATGGCTTTTTCATTGTTACTTTCCATGTAGTATTTTTATGTCTAATTCTAAGCCCCAATTTATTATTTCTAATAAAGAAATCATCAGTATCAAAATAATAATTTTCATCCAAGAAAATTATTATTTTGATACTGATGATTTCTTTATTAGAAATAATAAATTGGGGCTTAGAATTAGACATAAAAATACTACATGGAAAGTAACAATGAAAAAGCCATGTGAAGATTATTTATGTGAATATTCAATTATACTTACTGAAAAACAAGCTAAAGAATATATTGAAAATGGTTTTTCACTAAAAGACTTTGGCTATGATTTAGATGTTAAGTTTAAAGCTAAAAATGTTACTGAACGTGCTATCTTCTCTTATAAGAATGGAAATCTATTCTTAGATAAGTGTAGTTATCATGGTGTAGTAGATTATGAAATCGAATATGAAGCTGATGATTCAAATAGAGGTATTGATGATTTCAAGAACTTCTTAAAGGCAAATAAAATCAAATATAACCCAAGCTTCCATAAGGAAGAGCGTGCTTTTAAAGCATTAGGACTATAAAATAAAAATCGCTAAAATTAGCGATTTTTTTATAACTCATTTAATTTTTCTATTGTTTTTCTTACAATGAATTCTACAGCTTCCGCTCTTATATCATTACGTGAACCCTTAAACCACATTTCATAGGCATAAGCCTCATTGTTGATAGCTAAACCAAAGCATACTAAACCAACATTGTCTCCTGTAGGTCCTGCATAACCTGTTATACCAATACCTACATTACTATTAGATTCTTTTTTAACACCAATAGCCATTTCATAAGCTACTTCTTCTGATACTACACCATACTTCTGTATGGTTTCTTTTTTTACATGAGCATATTTCATTTTAGCTTCTTCTGTATAAGTGACAAAGCTTTGATTAAATACCTTTGAAGCATCAGGAACTGATACAATACAAGCTGCTAGTAAGCCTCCTGTACAGCTTTCAGCCATAGAAATAGTATATTTATGTTTTTGTAATAAACTAACTAATTCTTCCATTAGAATAGTATATCCTCCATTGTATAAATCTTAGGTTCACGCCCTATAATATATTCAGCAGCCTTTACAGCACCTTTAGCAAATATTTTCTTAGAGAAAGCTTCATGCTTAAATTCTAATACTTCATCAGTACCAGCAAATATAACTGAATGTTCTCCAACAATAGTTCCACCTCTAACAGCATTTATACCAATTTCATGTTCTCTTTTAGAGTAACCATTTCTACCAAATACATGTTTAAATTCATTATCTGGATCTATTGCTTCTAAAAGAGCTAAAGCTGTACCACTAGGTGCATCTACTTTCTTATTATGATGCTTTTCAACTATTTCCATATCAAAATCATTTTTTAGTATAGCAGCCATTTCAGCACATACTCTTTTAAGTACAGTTACACCTAAAGAGAAGTTTGCTGTATAGCAAATAGGAATGATTTTAGAAGCTTCATAAATCTTTTGTTTTTGTTCATCTGTATAACCAGTAGTCGCTATAACTAGCGCTTTTTTATTCTTTGTTGCATATGCTAAATTCATATCTAAACAAGCTGGAGATGAAAAATCAACAATTAAATCAAATGGTTTAGTTATTTCATCTAAGTTTGATAATTGATCTAAGGCAACTATACCACTAATAGTATGTCCTTTATTAATTAGTTCTTCTTCAACAAGTTTATTCATTGCACCATAGCCAACTAATGCTACTTGCATAAACCTGCCTCCTTCATAGACTTAATTAAGATTTCTCTATTCTTATCAGTCATCTTGTATAGAGGTAATCTATATCCACCAACATTCATTCCTAAGTAATTCATAGCTTCTTTTACTGGAATTGGATTTGTTTCAATAAATAAATTATTGATTACATCTAAATACTTTAGTTGAATATCTAGAGCTTCCTTTGTTTTGCCATTTAAATAATTCATAACTAAATCATGAGTTTCTTGTGGGCAAATGTTAGCAAGTACGGAAATAACACCAGAACCACCAGCAGATAATACAGGAACGATCATATCATCATTACCTGAATAAATTCTAAAATTATCACTTGCATATTTAGCAATCTTCATAACATAGCTAATATTTCCACTAGCCTCTTTAATACCCATAATATTTGGATGCTTGCTTAATCTTTCAACAGCACTAACACTTACTGCACAACCAGTTCTACCAGGAACATTATAAATAATGATAGGAATTTCAACACTATTAGCAATAGTTTCAAAGTGATGAATCATACCTTCTTCATTTGTCTTGTTATAGTAAGGTGTGATAATAAGTAGGGCATCAGCACCTAAGCGTTGGAATTTCTTACTTTGTACTACAGATGTTTCAGTACAGTTTGATGATGAACCTACAATTACAGGAACTCTATGATTAACCTTCTTAACTGTATAATATACAACTTCTTCATCTTCTTCGTGAGATAAAGTTGGTGATTCACCTGTTGTACCAATAATTAGAATTGCATCTGTTGAATTAGCAATTTGATATTCTAATAATTCACCTAACTTATCATAATTAACACTACCATCTTCATTCATTGGCGTAACTAATGCTACGATTGATCCTTTAATATCTAACATAATTTTTTCCTCCTATTAATCTAAATCATTTTTATATAAATCTTCATAAGTTTCTCTTTTAATAGCTAATCTACTATTATTTCCATCAACAAATACTACAGCTGGTCTAGGTAATCTATTATAATTACTTGCCATAGAATAACCATAAGCTCCTGTAGTATAAACTACTAATAAGTCATTTGCTTCTGCTTTAGGAAGTTTTACATCTTTAAATAAAACATCTCCTGATTCACAGCACTTACCAGCAATTGATACAACTTCTGTTTTAGCTTCATCAATTTTATTAGCAATATCTACACTATATAAAGCTCCATATAAGGCAGGTCTAATATTATCATTCATACCGCCATCAATGAAGTAATATGTCTTATTTAAGGCTTTTTTCATTTGATTGATTGTATATATTTGATATCCTGCATTTCCTACTAAGCTTCTACCTGGTTCAATAGATAATTCACTAATAGATATACCAGTTCTCTTGATTTCGTTATCTACTTTATCAATTAAAATATTAGAAAATTCCTTAAGTGTAATAGGTTTATCAGCATCAGTATACTTAACACCACAGCCTCCACCTAAACATAAATATTCAATCTTTCTATTAGTCTTCTTCATTAATTCAAATAGCTTTTCAATTGTTAGTTCAAAGCCCCTCATATCAAAGATTTGACTACCAATATGAGTAGAGAAGCCCATAAACTTCATATTAGGTGTTGAATCAATTAATTTAATTGAATCAAAGATATCTTCATTTTCAATATAGTATCCAAATTTAGAATCTGGATGAGCTGTGATGATGTATTCATGTGTATGTGCTGAAACACCTACATTAATTCTAAGCATTATATTTAATTCATAATTAATGCTTGGAGTTTTCTTAGCCCACATTTTTAACTCATCATAGTTATCAACAATAATGTTTTTAACCTTATAGCCTATAGCCATATCCATTTCAGCTTCACTTTTGTTGTTGCCATGGAAATGAATATTGTTTGGATCTATTTTCTCTTTAATAACTCCATATAATTCTCCACCACTTACAACATCAACACCAATATTGTTTTCTTTAACTAATTTATACATATATAAACTAGAGAAAGCCTTTGATGCATAAATGATTTTTGTATCATAAAGTTTCGATTTAAAATTATCCTTATATTCATTAATATTAGCTTTAATTTGTACCTCATCATATACATATAATGGTGTACCATACTTTTCTCTTAATTCTTCCGCGCTTAAATTTCCAATTCTAAACATACGATCACTTCTTTCTTTTTATGAAATAAAAAATGCGCTAAGTATAAGCGCATATAATAATCAATAATTATAATTAATGGTTATAGCGCCTCTACTAATCTAGTAGGAGTGTTATAGGTATTTCCTATAACCCCACGTATTTATTATGCCTAATAAACCGTTCGGCGATGATTACCTTTCACATACTTCATTGAATGCCTTCTCCATATGTTACTATGACGCATCGCTTCCTCTATACATAATGTATTATAACATATTATTTTATTTTGTAAATAGGATTAACTATTAATTTTTATCCTGCAATATTTTTATCCTTTTTTTATCCTTAGCATCATTCAAAAAATCTAATAATGTATTTTTAAAAGTATCAAATGCCTCATAATCTTCGTTAAAATGTACCCACACAACAGATGTGTAGAACAAACAATCGAATATATCAAAATATTTATTATAATAGCAGTATGCCATTACTCCACCATATTTCATTCCTTCAACATAGAATTTATCGTCTTTGTTAGATCCATTATCGATAAGCAATCGCAAAAAAGAGCTTATTTTCGAATTTTTCTCCATCTTATTTTTTTCAGAATCACATGATGAAATAAATAATGAACCTCTAACTATTCCCGCAATATAATAAATTTTCGAAAGATCAAAATAACTAATCTCTGTGCGCATCAAGAATTCTTCAAACATTTTTATAAGTATATTGAAAACCATAAAATCCAATTCTTTACCATCGATTTTCCCACTTTTAAATAAATTTCGCACCTTTTCCCTTTCATTAAAAGCATTATAAACTGCCTTGTCAGCGTTATTAGAGTTACAACACTTAAAGTAGTCATACATACTACCAACTTTATAACTTATGTCAGGAATTTGCAATACAGGACAACCTTCTA
>JAILIR010000043.1 GCA_024695185.1 bacterium
AAATCATTAAAAATGAAAATCCAAAAGCTAAACCCGATAGTAATTCACTAGGATTTGGTAAGTATTTTACTGATCACATGTTTATTATGGATCATGACTATGAAAATGGCTGGCACAATGCTAGAATAGTTCCTTATGGAAACTTAAGCTTATCACCAGCATCAACAGTTCTACACTATGGTGAAGAAATTTTTGAAGGTATGAAGGCATATCTAACAGAAGATGGTAAAATTCAATTATTTAGACCATATGAAAATGCTAAGAGAATGAACAATTCTGCTGATAGACTTTGCTTACCTGAAATTCCTGAAGAAGATTTCGTTGAAGCTATTAAAAAATTAGTAGAAATTGATAAGGATTGGATTCCAAAGGCTAAGGGAACAAGTCTATACATTAGACCATTCTTATTTGGTAATGATGAAACTCTAGGTGTTCATACAGTACATCATTCTATGTTTGTTATTATTCTTTCTCCAGTAGGTTCATACTACAAAGAAGGATTAAATCCAGTTAAGATTTTAATCGAAACTGAAGATGTTAGAGCCGTACGTGGAGGTACTGGTTTTGCTAAATGTGGTGGTAACTATGCTGCATCTAGCCGTGCTGGTAAAAAGGCTGAAGAAAAGGGTTATTCACAAGTTTTATGGCTTGATGGTGTTGAAAGAAAATACATTGAAGAAGTTGGTGCTATGAACGTTATGTTTAAGATTAACGGTGAAGTAGTAACACCTGCTTTACTAGGTTCAATCTTACCTGGTATTACAAGAAAATCTTGTCTTGAAATTCTTAAGAAAGAAGGAATTAAGGCAAGTGAAAGATTATTATCTTTAGAAGAATTAACTAACGCTGTAGAAAATGGTACACTTGAAGAAGCTTGGGGCTGTGGTA
Source organism: bacterium (assembly GCA_024695185.1). Taxonomy (GTDB): domain Bacteria; phylum Bacillota_I; class Bacilli_A; order Acholeplasmatales; family JAEDCM01; genus RGIG10196. The sequence goes on from JAILIR010000043.1 coordinate 889, forward strand.
CAGCTGCTGTTATTTCTCCAATTGGCTTAATCGAAGTTAATGGAAAGAAATATGAAATCAATAACGGAAAGATTGGTCCAGTTTCTCAAATGCTTTATGATAAGATCACAGGAATTCAAACTGGAAAAGTAAAAGATGAATTTAACTGGATTGTTGAAGTAAAATAATGAAACGTGTTAATTTGTTTTTAGGTCACTATGGAACTGGTAAAACAAATATAGCCTTAAACTTTGCTTTAATGATTAAAAATAATGTAATGGTCTATGATCTAGATATCGTAAACCCTTATTTTAGAACTCTTGATGGTAAAGATATATTAGATCAAAACAACATTCCTTTAATTGCTAGTGATTATGCAAATACAAATGTAGATTGCCCAGCAATGAATCCAGAATGCTATAGAATGATTAGAGAACATGATAAATTTGCTGTAGTAGATGTAGGTGGCGATGATCGAGGAGCCTATGCTTTAGGTAGATTTAGAGATGAAATCTTAAAAGAAAATAACTATGATATGTTTTTAATCATAAACAAGTATAGGTATGAAACTAGAACTCCAGAAGAGACTATAGAAATAATGAAGGAAATTGAAGAGGTTGCGGGTATTAAATTTACTGCAATTATCAATAATTCTAATTTAGGTAATGAAACAACTAAAAGTGTTATACTTGACTCATTAAACTATGCAAAAGAAGTGGAAAAGCTAACTGGTTTAAAGGTAAAATATACTTCAGTTAGAAGTGATTTAGTTAAGGAATTAGAAGGTGAAATAGAAAATATTTTACCACTAAATTTAATTAACTATGGTTTATGGGTGTAAAAAGGTATATAATAATAAATGTATTATTATAAAGAAAGGACATTATTTATGGCTAAATTAACAATTAATGAAGCTAGATGTAAGGGTTGTGGGCTATGTATTACCGCTTGTCCAAAACAAATCTTAGCTTTATCTGACAAAATTAATGAAAAGGGTTATAACCCAGTAATGATGACTGATCAAGAAAAATGTATTGGCTGTGCATTCTGTGCAACAATGTGTCCTGATACAGTTATTAAGGTAGAAAAGTAGGTGAAAACATGGCAGAAAAGGTATTAATGAAAGGTAACGAAGCAATGGCTGAAGCTGCTATAACTGCTGGTTGTAGACACTATTTTGGCTATCCTATTACTCCTCAAACTGAGGTTGCAGCATACATGGCTAAGCGTATGCCAAAAATTGGAGGTACATTCCTTCAAGCAGAATCAGAAGTTGCTGCTATCAATATGGTTATCGGTGCTGCAAGTGCTGGTGTTAAGGTAATGACATCATCATCAAGCCCTGGTATCTCTTTAAAACAAGAAGGTATTTCTTATTTAGCTGGTTGTGAACTTCCAGCACTAGTTGTTAACGTGCAAAGAGGAGGCCCTGGTCTAGGTGGTATTCAACCATCACAATCAGATTACTTCCAAGCTTGTAAGGGTGGAGGACATGGTGATTATCATCTAATCGTTTTAGCTCCAGCTACAGTACAAGAAATGTATGATTTAACATTCAAAGGATTCTATTTAGCTGAAAAGTATAGAATGACTACTATGATTTTAGCTGATGGTACTATGGGACAAATGATGGAACCAGTACAATTAAATGATGTTAAAATGCCTGTAATTGAAAAACCATGGGCAACTAATGGTACTAAAAACCATGAAGGAAGAAACATCATTAACTCATTAAGCTTACTTCCAGAAGAACTAGAAGTATGGAATCATAGAAGATATGATAGATATGCTGAAGTTGAAAAGAATGAAGTAATGTATGAAGAATTCATGACAGAAGATGCTGATATCGTAATCGTAGCATTTGGTATTGCTGCAAGAGTTTCAAAGAATGCTATCGTTGAAGCTAGAAAGAAAGGTATTAAAGTTGGTTTAATTAGACCTATCACTTTATGGCCATTCCCAAAAGAAGCATTACTAAAAGCAAGCAAGACTGCAAAAGCATTTATCTCTGTTGAATTAAATATGGGACAAATGATTGAAGATGTAAAACTTGCAATTAACTGTTCAAAACCTGTATACTTCGTAGGTAGAACTGGTGGTATGATTCCATCTCCTGAAGAAGTATTAGCTAAGATATTAGAAATTGGAGGTGCAAAATAATGGCTGTTGTATTTGAAAAGACAAAAGGCTTAACTGAAGCACCACTTCACTACTGTCCAGGATGTACTCATGGTATAATCCATAGATTAGTAGCAGAAGCTCTAGAAGAACTTGGAATACTTGATAAGACTGTTGGTGTAGCTTCAGTTGGTTGTTCAGTATTCTCATATAACTACTTTAACTGTGATATGGTTCAAGCAGCTCATGGTAGAGCTCCAGCTGTAGCAACAGGTTTAAAGAGAGCATTACCTGATAATATCGTATTTACTTATCAAGGTGATGGTGACTTAGCTGCTATCGGTACTGCTGAAACAGTACACTCAGCTGCTAGAGGTGAAAATATTACTATTATTTTCGTTAACAATGCTATTTATGGTATGACTGGTGGACAAATGGCTCCAACAACATTACCTAACCAAGTAACACAAACTTCTCCATATGGACGTGATGTAACTGTTGTAGGTTACCCTGTTAAAGTTTGTGAAATGTTAAAAGAAATTGATGGTGCAGCTTATATTGAGCGTGTTGCTGTAAATAATGTTAAAAATATCAAAAACGCTAAAAGAGCAATTAAACAAGCATTTGAAAACCAAATCAATAAAAAAGGTTTCTCTTTAATTGAAGTATTATCTACATGCCCTACTAACTGGGGTATGGAACCAAAGGATGCTTTAAAGTGGTTAGAAGATAATATGCAAACATATTATCCACTTGGAGTATATAAAGATAAAACTAAGGAGGAAAACAAATAATGGAAAATAAGATTCTTATTGCCGGATTTGGTGGACAAGGTGTCCTATTCTTAGGAAAATTAATTGCTTATAGTGGCTTAATTGGAGATAAAGAAGTTTCATGGCTTCCTTCATATGGACCAGAAATGCGTGGTGGAACTGCTAACTGTTCTGTAATTCTATCTGATAGTCCAGTTGGTTCACCAATTGTATCTAATCCAGATGTATTAATTCCAATGAACTTACCATCATTAGAAAAATTTGAAAATGCTGTTAACAAAGGCGGATTTATCATTTATGATTCATCATTAATTCAAAAGGATGTTAAAAATGATAAAGCATTTGGTATTCCAGCAACTAAAATTGCTAATGAAACAGGTTATCATGGTTTAGCTAATATGATTTTATTTGGTTATGTACTAAAGAAAACTAATATGCTAAGCTTAGATTTAGTAAATGAAGGTATCAAAAAGGTTGTACCTGCTAAGAAAGCTCATTTACTACCAAAGAATATCGAAGCAATCATGCTTGGATATAATTATGAAGGATAATAGTGAGGATTTTTCCTCACTTTTTCTTTTTCGTGTTATTATACCTATTAGAGGTGATTTTATGAATATAAAATATGAAGATTTATTCAATGAAGAAGATGGATTACTATCTATTAGTAGAGATGATTTTAGATATGTTATGAGTGGTAAAGATATTTTTTATAAAATAATAAACATTAACAAAAGAAAAGATGCTATTGATGAAATAAAAAAGTCTTTTGAAAGAGAAACTTTACACAAAAAATCTACTATTGCCATAGTTTATGTTGAATCAAAGGATAATTTAACACTAATAGAACAAGCTAGAATGATTGAAGCTATTAGAGAATTATA
>JAILIR010000069.1 GCA_024695185.1 bacterium
TTTAAAGATCTGTTATGAGATTAACAATCTAGAAGCATTAACACCTAATTTTATTAATCTACTTCAAGTACATAAAAACTATTATAATTTAAAAAACGATTTAGGCTTATTTGATGCATATAAGCAATATACAGGAGAAAACCTAAACCAAGAACATGATGCACTAGAAGATGCATTTATGACAAAGAATGTATTCTTCGAGTTTAAAAAAGAAACAGTTAAATAAAAATAAAACGGCTAAAATTAGCCGTTTTTTATTATACTAACATTGTGATTGCAATTATTAATGGTTTTCTACTAGTCTTATCTTCGATAAGCTTAGCTACATTAGTAATAATCGCATTTTTTATTTGTAATTGATTGATTCCATTTTGTTTATCAAGCTCAGCTTGTGCTGTATAATAAGCACTATTAGCGATTTGTTTTGTTAAATCTTCACTAGATTTCATATAAACAAATCCTCTAGATATAATAGTTGGTTCCATCATGATTTCTTTTGTTCTTTCATTAATTGTTAGAACAATAGATACCATACCATCTTCAGATAATATTCTACGTTCTTTAATGATAGCACTATTTAAATCACCAACAAAAGAACCATCTATATAAGTTAAACCTGAATGAACATTACCAGCTATTCTTGCTCCATCTTCAGAGAAAGCAACAACAGTACCATTATCAATTACAAAAGCATTATCAGGTCTAAGACCACATTCAATAGCAATACCCATATGAGCTACAAGCATTCTATATTCTCCATGAATAGGAATGAAATATTCTGGTTTAACAAGTGATTGCATTAATCTTAATTCTCCACTAGCAGCATGGCCTGAAGTGTGCACGTCTGTTAATGGTGAATTAGTAATTACATTAACACCTTTTCTAAATAACATATTAATTGTTTTATTAACACCAGCATTATTTCCTGGAATTGGACTTGATGAGAATATTACCGTATCACCTGGTTGTGTTTTAATGTATTTATGTGTACCATTAGCTATTCTTGATAAGGCAGCTAGTGGTTCACCTTGAGAACCGGTACATAAAATAGTAATTTGTTCAGGTGGATACATTGGAATTTGATCTGCGGTAATAAAAGTATCTTTTTTAGCTTTTATTAAACCAGCATTTTGGCCTATTTCAATAGTCTTTTCCATAGATCTACCAAATACCGCAACATGTCTTTTGAATGATATAGAAATATCAATTATTTGTTGTACACGATATAAGTTAGATGCGAATGTCGCAATTAGTGCACGACCTTCAATATGATCAAAGATATCTCTAAGTGATGAATATACTTTCTTTTCACTTATAGTAAAGCCATCAACAAGCGCATTTGTAGAATCGGCTAGTAAGCATAAAGTGCCATTATCAGCGATTTTTGTTAGCTTATCATATTCAGTTGCGGGTCCTAGTGGTGTAAAGTCAAACTTGAAGTCTCCAGAATGAATTATATTACCATAAGGAGTAGTGAAGCATATTGCGAATGCATCAGGAATAGAGTGAGTCATTCTTACAAATGAAACAGTTATTCCATTAAATTTAAATTTATGATTACTCTTATACTCAATGATGTTTGGTTTATCTAAAGCTATTTCGCTTAATTTATCTTGAATTAATTCAACCGCAACACCTGAAGCATAAATCTTTTTGATATTTACTTGTTGTAATAAGTAAGGTATACCACCTATATGGTCTTCATGACCATGGGTAATGAATAGACCAACTATTTTATTTTCATTTTCTTTTAGATGGGTAAAATCAGGAACTATCGCATCTATACCAAGTAGTCTTTCATCAGGAAAAAGAAGCCCACAATCGACAATAAAGATTTGATCTAGGTATTCTATACAGTACATATTTTTACCAATTTCACCTAGTCCACCTAAGGCGTAAATACCTACTTCATTATCTTTTAAATAATTAGACATAGAAAAAAACTCCTTTCAAAAAAGTATAATTTAGAACCTATATTATTAGATATCGGTTTTCTTTTCATATATTATATAATAATAGGTTTAAAAAGAAAAGCACTTAAAAAAAGATAACGTTTTTATT
>JAILIR010000219.1 GCA_024695185.1 bacterium
ATATACTTATATTACAGAAGAACTTGATAGACAACAAACTCATATTGAGTTAATTGCATCAGAAAATATCGTTTCTAAAGCTGTTTTAGAAGCACAAGGTTCTGTATTAACTAATAAATATGCTGAAGGTTATCCTGGTAAAAGATATTATGGTGGATGTGAATTTGTTGATAAAGTAGAAACATTAGCTATCGAAAGAATTAAAAAAATGTTTAACGCTAAGTATGCAAACGTACAACCTCACTCAGGAAGCCAAGCAAATATGGCAGCTTATAGATCATTAGTTGAACTAGGTGATTGTGTTATGGGTATGTCACTAGATCAAGGTGGACATTTAACTCATGGACATTCTATGAGCTTTTCTGGACATGATTATAAAATTGTTTCTTATTCCGTAAATCCTGAAACAGGAGCTATTGATTATGATGAAATGGAAAGATTAGCATTAGAATATAAGCCTAAAATGATTATTGCAGGTGCTAGTGCTTATCCTCAAATTATTGATTTTAAGAGATTTAGAGAAGTTTGTGATAAGATTGGTGCTTATTTAATGGTTGATATGGCACACATTGCAGGGCTTGTTGCTGCAGGATGCCATCCAAACCCAGTAGAATATGCTGATATCGTAACTACAACTACTCATAAGACTTTAGGTGGACCTAGAGGTGGAGCAATCCTAACTAATGATGAAGAAATCATCAAGAAAGTTAATAAGATTGTTTTCCCTGGTATTCAAGGTGGACCATTAATGCATGTTATTGCTGGTAAGGCTGCAGCATTTGGTGAAGCTTTAACTCCTGAATTTAAAGCTAGACAAATTCAAACAGTTAAGAATGCTAAAGTATTATGTGAAGAATTCATTAAATTAGGTTATAAAGTAATTGGTAATAAAACTGAAAACCATTTAATGCTTGTTGATGTTAAAACAAGTGTTGGTTTAACTGGTAAAGAAGCAGAACACATTCTAGATAGTGTTAATATTACATGTAATAAGAATGCTATTCCAAATGATCCTGAAAAACCATTCATTACTAGTGGACTAAGAATTGGTACACCAGCAATTACAACTAGAGGATTTAAAGAAGCTGAAACAATTAAAGTAGCTCATTTAATTGATAAAGCCTTAAGAAATTATCAAAATGAAGAAATTCTAAATGAAGTAAAAGAAGAAGTTATCGATTTATTAAAGAATTTTCCTTTATATGAATAGAAAATAAGAAGCCGGTTGGCTTCTTATTTTTCTTTTAGACTTTTTTTCTAAATAAGCTGGTAATTCTTCTAATATTTTATACTTAAGAGAGGATCATAATAATAGTACCCTATGGAATTTGTGCAACAGGTTGTTGCATAATTTCATCAGGAGAAAAAATATGAGCTAATTTCATCATTAATTGTAAATTTCTTATAGAATAATCCTTTTGATTTTGTTTAAATCAGTTAAATAATCTTTATCTATAAGCTCATTCATTTTATCACCTCTAACCTATATATACGAACGAGGTGAAAAATCTTTGAAAAAAATAAAAACTTCTCGCTTTTTTGGTGAGAAGTTTGTCTATTTTAATCAGTTAATAATACTTTTATTAATTTTATTGTTTCTTCAATTGTAAAATCATAATCTATATAATCATGTTTATGAAATATATATTCATGGCATAATGATTCAATCAAATTATATGCAATATGAACTTTCTCATGCATATGAGGAACACTTATTCCTATATTTTCAAAGAAGACTAATATTCTATCAACTATTTTATGTTCGCTTTCTATAAATAGATTATGTATATCTTCATCTATATGACTCATAGCAACTATTTCTTCATGTGCAAGTGAATTTTTTCTATGCGCATCAATAGATGCTAATATTAAACATTTTAGTGCATCATCCATACTAGAAACATCTTTGATAGTTTTTAAGTTTTGTTCTATAGGTTCAAATATTCTATCAAAATATAATTTAACTGCATGAACCAAAATATCTTTTTTATCATGGAAATATTGATAAACTATACCTGTAGATACTCCAGCTTCTTTAGCTATTTCTGCAGTATTAGTCGCAAAATATCCTTTTTCACTTATTAATTTTAATCCAGCATCTATAATTCGTCTTTTTTTATCTATGGATGTTTGTTTTTGTGGCTCTCTAACTTCAGGCATAGTCTCACTTCCTTTATATTTTTATTTTATAGTTGTTTTACCGGTATGTCAAGAAAACTGTGAAAACAATTTCATATGAAAAAAATTTCATATTAGTATTGACACAGGAATGCCCTATTATGTATAATATATGCGTAATGTGAAAAAAGTTTCATATTAGGAGGTAGGCTATGGCAATAGTAGAATTTTTAGAAGTATCAAAAATATATAAAGTAGGAGAACAAGAATTTAAAGCACTTGATAAAGCAAGCTTTGAACTTAACGAAGGAGAACTTGTTGTAATCCTTGGTCCAAGTGGTGCTGGTAAATCAACACTTTTAAATATGCTAGGTGGACTTGATAATCCTACAAGCGGAAAAATAATTGTTGAAGGAAAAGACATTTCAACCTTAAAGAATAATGAGCTTGCTGAATATAGGGCAAGTCATGTAGGATTTGTCTTCCAATTCTATAACTTAATTCCAACTTTAACAGTACATGAAAATGTAACACTTGTTAAAGAAATAGCTAAAGAACCCCTTTCAGCAACTAAGATGCTAGAAGAAGTTGGTTTAAAAGAACATTATAAGAAATTCCCATCAGAATTATCAGGTGGAGAACAGCAAAGAGTTTCTATTGCTAGAGCATTAGCAAAAAACCCTAAAATATTGTTATGTGATGAACCAACAGGAGCTCTAGATTCTGAAACTGGTGTAGTAGTACTTAAATTATTACTAAAGATGGCTAGAGAATATAATAAAACAATAGTTATAGTTACACATAACTCTAATATTGCTGAAATTGCTGATAAGGTTATTAGAGTTAGAAGTGGTAAGATTCAATCAATAGAAACTAATAGTAATCCTAAAAATGTAGATGAAGTGGAGTGGTAATATGTTATTTAAGAAATTACTTAGAACATTAGGCCGCTATAAAGCACAATTCATCTCAATGATCATCATGATTGCTTTAGGTGTTGGTATATTTGCTGGTTTTAGCGGTGAATGGTATACAATTAAAAAAGATAGTAAATATTTCTATGACTTAACTGGTTTTTCTGATTATCGAATTATGAATTCAGAAGGCTTTACTCAAGCTGACTTAGATAAAGTGCTTGAAGTAGAGGGAATAGAAAAAGCAACTCTTTATTTATCAGTTGATAGTAGTGCAAATGATGGAGATAAGGTAACACTTAATACAACAACAAATATGGAAGTATCTGGCTTTACCGTAAATAAGGGTAATGCATATGATGAAAACAATATTGATGGTATTTGGTTATCTGATATGTATGCTAAAGCTAATAAAATAAACTTAGATGATACTTTTACATTAAAATATAAAGGTATAGAATTAAACTTAAAAGTAGAAGGTTTAATTAAATCTAGTGAATATTTAATTTGTGTAACTGATAAAACACAACTAATGCCTGATTTTAAAAATATGGGTTATGGTTATGTAACTAGTAAAACTATAGAAAAAGCTTTAGGTATGCCATTTTATTCACAAATAAATGTTATATCTAACCTAGATAAAGAAACATTTGAAAAAGATGTATTTAGTGCATTAGAAAATTCTTATTTACTTGTAACAAAGAATGAAGCAATAAGCTATAGTGAAGTAAAAGGAGAAATAAACGAAGGAAAAACTATGGCGAGTTTAATTCCTGTATTGTTCTTAGCAATAGCTATGCTTACAATGATTACAACAATGCATAGACTTACAGTAAATGAGAAGATGCAAATAGGTATTTTAAAAGCTTTAGGTTTTAAAGATAGAAAGATTATAGTTCACTATTCAAGTTATGCTTTATTTATTGGTATACTTGGATCAGTATTTGGTATAGCTTTAGGTTATGGTTTGTGTTGGTATATAATGAATCCTCATGGACCAATGGGTACATATTTTGATTTACCTAAATGGAATTTATACATGCCTTGGTATGTATGGGTAGCTATTATAATAATGAATTTAGTCTTAACATTTGTAGGCTATGCATCAGTTAAGAAGATTCTAAAAGGATCTGCCGCAGATGCTTTAAGACCTTATACACCAAAGAAGATGAAACCATTATTAATTGAAAAAACTAAATGGTTCCATAAAAGAAGATTTGCATTTAGATGGAATATTAGAGATGTCTTCCGTCATAAAGCAAGAAGCTTAATGTCTATTATTGGTGTAGTTGGTTGTACATTATTATTAGTCGCAACATTTGGTGTTAAATACTTATTACATAGCTTCGTATCTGATTATTATGAAAAACCAATGAATTATGAAGTACGTATTAATTTAAGTGACGAAACAAGTAATGAAAAAGCGCTAGAAATAGCCACTACTTATTCAGGTGACTTAACAAGTACAACACCAATATTAATTGATGAAAATGTTTATTCAATAGAAGTATATAATGTTGAAAATGGTTTAATATCTATCTTAGATATGAACACAAAACCAATTAAAAATGTTAGTAATGAAGGTGCCTATGTTCCTAATAAATTAGCTAATGAGCTTAAGATAAAAGTAGGAGATGAAATAGAAATAAAGTCATTTGCTACAGGAACAGTATATAGTGTTAAGGTTGTACAAATTACAAGAAGCTTAACTGGAAATATCGTTATTACTGATGATTATGCAGATACAATTGGTTTAGCACATAAATATAATTGTATTTATACTAAAGAAAAAGATGTAGCAGTTAATGAATATATTGAAAGTGTTCAAACTAAGAAAGATATCATCAATTCCTTCTCATCTATTATGGAAGTACTTGATGTAATGGTTGTATTACTTGCTTTAGCATCTGTAATACTTGGTATAGTTGTATTATATAACTTAGGTATTTTAAGCTATATGGAACGCTATAGAGAGCTTGCTACACTTAAGGTATTAGGATTTAAGGATAAAAAGATTACAAGTTTACTTGTTACTCAAAACATGTGGATGACTCTATTTGGTATGATTATAGGTGCACCACTTGGTGTATGGATTTTAAAAGTTTTAATGGATTTACTTGCTAGTGATTATGATATTAAGTTAAGATGTGATCCTAGAATGTTTATCTATAGCTTCATATTAGTAGGTTTAACAAGTCTATTTGTGTCATACATGGTAGCTAGAAAGAATAAGTATATTAATATGGTTGAAGCTTTAAAAGCTGAATAGTATTTAGAGGGTTGATTTCAACCCTTTAAAAAAGAAGTATTTGTTAGCCGCTGCTAACAAATGGAGGATTAACGAATATGTGCAAAAAACTAGAAGAGAAGTTGGCGTATCATAGTGCACCTGCATTATGTGGCTTAAAGGCATCTAATTTAATAAGCATTAAAAAAAGTGATATTGAAAATCTAACTGAAGAGATTAATTGTTTGAATAAAGCTTATAATCCAAAGGTGTGTTTTAACTGCCTTAAGAATAAAGATAATAACTATTTATTATTAGTTTATAGGAAAGGCAGTTTAGAAAATCATTTAATGCAAGAAGAAAATAAAAAGTTTTTAGAATCTATTGGTTATAAAAGAAGTAAT
>JAILIR010000151.1 GCA_024695185.1 bacterium
CTTAAACCTACAATAACAAAGCCTTCTCTAGCTAGTATTTTTGTATCCTTAGCTTTAAAAAATGACATAAGAAAGCCAATTATTGCTAAACTAGCTGCTGGAATTAAAAACGATATAATATTTATTACAAAGAACCTGTAATAAATATTATATCGTTTTTAATTCCAGCAGCTAGTTTAGCAATAATTGGCTTTCTTATGTCATTTTTTAAAGCTAAGGATACAAAAATACTAGCTAGAGAAGGCTTTGTTATTGTAGGTTTAAGCTGGATATTAATGAGTTTATTTGGAGCAATTCCTTTTATGATTTCCAAAGAAATTTCAAATTTCTTTGATGCCTTCTTTGAAATGGCTAGTGGATTTACAACAACAGGATCAACTATTTTAAGTTTTGAAGCAATTGATTCAATGAGTAAATCTATGTTGTTTTGGAGAAGCTTTAGTCACTGGATTGGTGGAATGGGTATATTAGTATTTATCCTGGCTTTCATTCCTGAAAGTAAAGATGGAACTACAGTACATATATTACGTGCTGAATCAACAGGTCCATCAGTTGGTAAATTAGTTAGTAAGATGCAAGTTACATCTCGTATTTTGTATCTAATATATATGGGCTTATCTATCATAATGCTTATAACATTATTAGTTTTACCTGATAAGAAGATGGGCTTATTTGATAGTATTATAACTATGTTTGGTACAGCAGGTACTGGTGGTTTCTCTAACCACGGGGCATCTATTGGTTATTATGCCGCATGTAGTCAATATACTGTAGCGGTATTTATGATTTTATTTGGTATAAACTTTTCAGTATATTATTTACTATTAATTGGACATGCTAAAGAAGCATTTAAAAATGAAGAAGTAATATGGTATTTAGCTTTAATAATACTTGCTACTACAGCTATATTCTTTAATATTAAGAATATGTATGGAACACTAGAAGAGGCTTTCCGCCATTCTTTATTCCAAACAGCATCTATTATTTCTACTACGGGGTTCTCAACAGTAAATTATGGCTTATGGCCGGCTTTATCTTTAGTTATTTTAATGTTCTTAACATTAATAGGATCTTGTGCTGGAAGTACAGCTGGTGGTATAAAGGCAAGTCGTTTTGCGATTATCACAAAACAAACATTTGTAGAAATTGAAAAGATGATTTCACCTAGAAAAGTAAAGAATATAAGACTTAATTTTAAGCCATTAGATGAAGCTACTATTAGGTCAGTTAGATCATTTTTAATTACTTATTTCATTATCCTTATTACAGGAACAATACTAATAAGTATATATAATCCTAACTTCCCTAATTTAGATCCACTAACTGCCTTAAGTTCATCTTTAACATGCCTATCTAATGTAGGACCAGGTATGGGACAAGTAGGACCAGCTTATAATTTCAATAACTATTCTTATTTTTCTAAGATGATTTTATCACTAGAAATGATTATGGGACGTTTAGAGTTATTCCCAATACTTTTATTATTTAATCCAAAAACTTGGAAGAAGCGTATATAGGAGGTTTTATGATGTTTGATTATGATGTTATTATAATAGGTGCGGGACCTGGTGGTATTTTTAGCGCCTATGAATTATTAAAAATTAATCCTAATATTAAAATCTGTATGTTTGAAGAAGGTAATCCTTTGGAAAAAAGAAAATGTCCTATTGATGGAGTAAAGGTTAAAAGCTGTATTCACTGTCCTACATGTGCTATTATGAATGGCTTTGGAGGGGCTGGAGCTTTCTCTGATGGTAAATATAATATTACTAACCAATTTGGTGGTAATTTATGTGATTATATCGGTAAAACTGAAGCAATTAATCTAATGGAATATGTTGATTCTATTAATATGAAGTATGGTGGAGAAGGTACTAAGCTTTATACTACCGCAGATTCTGAATTTAAAAAAATTTGCCTACAAAATAAGCTTCATTTATTAGATGCATCTGTTAGACATTTAGGTACTGATAAAAACTATATCGTTTTAGGTAATTTATATGATATCTTAAAAGAAAAAGTAAAGTTCTACTTTAAAACACCTGTAAAAACAGTAGAAGTTATCAAAGATGGTTATAAAGTAATCGCAAAAGATGTTGAACTAACATGCGCTAAATGTATTATTTCAGTAGGTAGAAGTGGTTCTAAATGGATGGAATCACTATGTAAAGACTTAAATATTAAAACACATTCTAATAGAGTCGATTTAGGGGTAAGAGTAGAATTACCTGCGGATGTATTTAGTCATTTAACTGATAAACTATATGAAAGTAAAATAGTATATAGAACTGAAAAATATGGTGATTTAGTAAGAACCTTCTGTATGAATCCTTATGGGGCTGTTGTTAATGAAAATACTAATGGTATTATCACTGTTAATGGACACTCATATGAAGATAAATCTAAGCATACATCAAATACTAATTTCGCTTTACTAGTTTCAAAGCATTTTACTGAACCATTTGATGATTCAAATGCTTATGCGGAAAACATTGCGAAATTATCTAATATGCTAGGTGGAGGAGTAATTGTACAACGCTTTGGTGATTTGATTAGAGGTAGAAGATCTAATTCTGATAGAATTAACGATAGCTTTGTTATACCTACACTATCCGCTACACCAGGTGATCTATCACTAGTTATTCCAAAAAGAATACTTGATGGCATTATCGAAATGATTTATGCTTTGGATAAGATTGCTCCAGGTACAGCAAATGATGATACACTACTATATGGTGTAGAAGTAAAATTCTACAATATGACAGTAGAACTTGATAACAATCTAGAAACTTGTTATAAGGGTTTATATGTTATAGGTGATGGAAGTGGTGTAACACATTCACTTTCTCATGCTTCAGCAAGTGGAGTATATGTAGCAAGAAAAATCCTAGAACAATAATTAAAGGGCTTGTAAAGCCCTTAACTATGCCCGGTTAGTTAAATGGATATAACAAGTCCCTCCTAAGGGTTAAGTTATACCCTAATAACTATGGCTTAACTAAGCCGTTAATTGAACATC
>JAILIR010000175.1 GCA_024695185.1 bacterium
TTTATTTATTTTAGCTCTTTCTATAGCTTTATCTATTTCTCTGATATCATTACCTTCTTGAACATAGTCTACTTCCCAACCATAGTTAATAAACTTTTTAATTACATCTTCTGTATCACTATACTTTAATGGTCCATCTAAAGTAATATCATTTGAATCATGAATAACTATTAAATTTTCTAGAGCTAATTGGCCGGCTAAGGAAGCCGCTTCTTGAGCAACACCTTCCATTAAATCTCCATCTGAGACCATACAATAAACATTATATTTAATAATACTTTGTTTTTGCATTATAGCATCTAATTGGCCTTGTAAATATTTTTCACCCATAGCTATACCTACGGCATTAGCTAGTCCTTGGCCTAGGGCTCCAGTTGTTACTTCTACTCCAGGTGTTAAGCCATATTCAGGATGTCCTGGTGTTTTAGAATCAAATTTTCTGAATTTTACTAAATCATCAATTGTTACTTCATATCCTGCCATAAATAACATAGCATATAATAAAGCAGACCCATGTCCTGGAGACATTATAAATCTATCTCTATCAGCCCAATTTGGATCTTTAGGATATGATACTAAATGATTTGCATAAATAGAATATACTATTGGTGCTGCTCCTAGACAAATACCAGGATGTCCACTTTTAGCATATGATATCATATCAATACTTAATAATCTTAAACTATTAAGCGAATGTACTACATCTGGATTCATACTTACACTTCCCTACTATATAAGTATATCATTTTAAGTAATAAAAAAATAGATATAAAATATCTATTTTTGATTAATAGTTTCTTGTGGACCAGATGTACTATTTATATATTCTACTCTAGCATTTAGTGCTATTACACCAAATACTATTAATACATAAAATAGTATAACTCCTACCAAATTCTTTAGATTTTCTTGTGCCATATTCATTTCCCTTTCCTTTTACCATCTTCAGTATATTACATACATTTGTTTGTGTCAATACACTTATAAAACATTTGTTTGACTTTTTACACATGATGTGTTAAGATGAATATGGAGGTAGACATATGGATAAGAAAATAACTAAAAGACAAGAAGATGTTCTTAATTATATTAAGAAATATGTTGTTGAACATGGATTCCCACCTTCTACTAGAGAAATAGGAGCTGCATTAGGTTTATCCTCTCCTGCTACTGTTCATACTCATTTATCTAAATTAGAGGAAGCTGGTTGTATTAGAAAAACTAATTCTAAATTTAGAACTATTGAAGTTGTTGGAGTTAATGAATATGCAGAACAAAATGAAGATATAGTTAAAGTACCTTTACTTGGTAAAATTACTTGTGGTAATCCTATTGAAGCAATAGAAACTCCTGATGAATGGTTTAGTATTCCTGCTAGTTTAATTCCTTCTAAGGAAACTGTATTTACTTTAAAAGCTAGTGGTGAATCAATGATTAATAAAGGTATTTATGATGGAGATATTGTTATTGTTCAAAGACAAAAAACTGCTCGTAATGGAGATATTGTAGTAGCAATGACTGATGAAAATGAAGTAACTTTAAAAACATTTTATAAAGAAAGTGATCATATTAGATTACAGCCTGAAAATGATACTATGAGTCCTATTATATTAAGTAATTGTACTATATTAGGTAAAGCTATTGGTTTATATAGAAATTTATAAGAGAAGAAGATATAAAAAAGAAGAAGTAATACTTCTTCTTTTTATATTTTATAAAAGATATTTTCTCTTGAATGATCTGTACTTTTAGCTTATTTTTTTATTATTTGATATAGTTCATATTTATCTATAGGTTTTTCTAAGAAATCATTGTATCCAATCATCTTACATTGTTTAGATACTTCTGGATCACTATTAGCTGTTAATGCTATTACATAAGTATGAAAATTACTTATTTTTATTAATTCAGTTAATGTTTCAGTACCTGTTATAGTTGGCATTACTTCATCCATAAAGATTAAATCATATTTATTTCCTGCTTTTATTTTATCTATACATTCAAATCCTGATTC
>JAILIR010000029.1 GCA_024695185.1 bacterium
AATTACCTATATACTAAAAAAGAACAGCTATATATGTTTAGTGTATTAGATGTTCAATTTAGCTTTCATGGTATTATAATTGAAAAAGGTATTTGGGATATGCTAAAGAAGTATCAAAGCCAGTTTTCTTGGGATGGCATAAGAAAACAAGTTTGTGCTAAAACGGTATTTAATACAATACTTGCTAAAAAAGAGTTAACCGCATTAACACGAGATTTTAGAAATCTTTATGAGTATCTAGATGAAGTAGTTGAAAAATATAAAAATGGATCTATTATATTAGCTAAAAATGGATTAGTGGATACTTTTGGAGTATTCATATAGGAGGTATATATGACAGGGAAACAAAAGAGTTATTTAAGAAGCTTAGCTCATGAATTAAAGCCTGTTTTTCAAGTAGGAAAAGAAGGCGTTAATGATGAAATGATTACAGGTATTAGAAACTATTTAAATAAGCATGAGCTAATGAAAATATCAGTATTACAAAACTGTGAAGAAGAAATGGAAGATATTGCTAGTGCATTTGAAGATTGTGGTTTTACTGTAGTGCAAGTAATTGGAAAAACAATAGTATTGTATTTAAAGAGCAAGAACGCCAAAAACCCAATAATTCTTCCTTAATGAAATCCTTTTCATCATTTTTACTAGAAATTTGCCATATTTTTTAAAAAAAATATAAAAAAAGGGTGAAAAATGGGGTAAAACGGGGGAAAATGATAGCGTTTTACAAAAATATTTTTTATATATGTAGTTTAAAAAAGGGCTAGAAATGGCCTTTTTTTTATTATAGAAAAAATATAACTTTAATTTTACTATTAAAAATAAATATTTTTAGTGTAAATTTTTACAAAAAATGATACAATATATATTAGAGAGAAAATGACAATATTAAATTGAGGTGATGGATGTGGCAAAATTATTTATTTTATTCCCAAAATTTGCGTTAATGTCTAAAGGTGCAACACAAGATGCATACTATGGACCAGAGCACTATGCTAACAACACAGGCGCATTTAGTCCTTGGCATTTCAACAAGAACCAAGGCAGATATAAGGCATGCTTAGCTTTATATTGGATTATAACAGTTGCTCTTGCTGGTATTGGTGTAGTATTACTAGGACCAGTTGCTGCTCTTGGATATGCTGTTTTAGGTATAGCAGTTATTTTTGGAGTTTTATCATTAATCTCTACTATTGGTGTTGCTTCATGCAAAGGATCATACAAGAAGTTTGAACTTAGTGAAGAACTATATGGTTATACTAAGAGCGTTGGTGATTCCTTAAACGAATACAAACGTTGCTTAGACCAACTTCAAGCAAAGTTTACTCTTCCTGAGCCATCTAACCAAAGTGGACAATTTGGATTTGCAAAAGCACTTTATGATGAATTCTTTGACACTAGAGAGTTGAGTGTTTATGATGCAAAATATAAAGAATTCACAAAAGCAATGAACTACACTTATTCAAGTTATGAGGGTTATGTATCTAGAACATTACAATCAATTCTAGAAAACTACAAGGATTATGAACTTGGACAATTGCAACAAACAGATGAATTAAAGATTGATAACATCGTTAACAATTACCCAGAACTTGAAAAGTTATACAATGAGCTTGATAAGTTAAATAAGAAGTATCAAGCAAAACTTTTATACTTATATGAAGAAGATCAATCATTGTATCATAACCTAGAAATCCTTGCTAGGTTAAAAGAATCTGCAGGTCATAATGATTTTGATGGTGAAAGATTATATGCTGATAAAGGTTTATTCGTTGATTTATATAAGAAATATGACGATGTAACTAAGCAAGTAGAAGTTCAATCAGAAAAAGCATATGCAGATTATCAAGCAGGTATTGGTGTAAAGATGCAAGAGGTTGCTAAAAATCTTGATATCGATATGACTCTTGATACTAAGGTTCCTCTAGTATTCACTACAAAGAATGAATACCTAGACTCTGTAAACGACCTTAAGTATAAGAAGGATGAATATGAGCGTCAAATTAAAGAAAATATTGACCGTGTTAATTTAGTATTGTCAAGACTTGATGAGCGTGTAAATATTTTACGTAAGAGTGATACAGTAGCTGAAGTAGATTTCTTCGAAACATTACTTAACACTTGTGATATTGATGAAATCAACGTTAAAATCACAAGAATTTTCCAAATGTTAAAGAGACTACGTCAACAAGCTGATGACTATAATAGAGTAGTTGAACAATCAAAAGAAGTAATTAAACAAGAAGTATTTGAAAAAGAATCATTAAATATTGATACAGTACCTCGTAGAGTACAAAACTATATTGATGAAAAAATTGATGTTAAATCATTCATTTCTGAACTTAATGTTCAATTACAAATTGATGAAATTAAACAGAGATTACATACATATCTAATTTATCTATACAGCGTATACATTGCAAATGATGACATTGATCAAGTAATGAAGAGTGCTGTTAGAGTATATTAATTTGATGGA
>JAILIR010000032.1 GCA_024695185.1 bacterium
CTTTAAAGACTTTGTTAACCTAATGACAAAAACAACTGATAGATTAGCAGTTGGTTTCTTAACAATAACAATAGCATTATATATAATAAGAATAATATTATCAAAAAGAAAAGAAATGCCTGCAGAATTGCCACCACAAGAAACACCAACTAATGAACCAATCCAAATTACAAACATATAAAAAAGTAGTTAAATAACTACTTTTTTTCATTCCATTGCCAATTAGCAACTTCTGGCATATCCATACCATATTCATTAATATATTCTTTATGTTCTATTAATTTTTCTTTCATTAACTTAGTTAAGTAAACACCTTTACTACCTAAATTAGGAACTATCTTACAAACTTCTATTACTAAATGGAACCTATCTATTTCATTTTGAACTCTCATATCAAATGGAGTAGTAATAGAACCTTCTTCTATATAACCTTTAACTACTATATTATGATTTTCTCTTTCATATAATAATTCATGAATTAAAGAAGGATAACCATGGAAATTAAATATAATAGGTTTCTTCTTAGTAAATAAAGAATTATATTCATCATCAGTTAAACCATGAGGATGTTTATTATTAGATTGTAATTTAAATAAATCAACAACATTAATAAATCTAATTTTTAATTTAGGAAGATGTTCTCTTAAAATACTTACAGCTGCTAAAGATTCTATTGTAGGAGTAGAACCACAACAAGCCATAATAACATCTGGTTCTTGTTCTTGATCATTACTTGCAAAATCCCAAATACCAACACCTTCTGTGCAATGTTTAACAGCTTGTTCCATAGTTAACCATTGAGGAGTAGGATGTTTAGAAGTAACTAAAACATTAATATAATCTTTACTCTTCATACAATGTTCAAAACAAGATAATAAGCAGTTAGTATCAGGAGGCAAATACATACGAGCAACATCTGCTTTTTTATTAGCCATATGATCTAAGAAACCAGGATCTTGATGAGTATAACCATTATGATCTTGTTGCCATACATTACTTGTTAGAATGTAGTTAAGAGAACTAATTTCTTCTCTCCAAGTTAATTGACTACAAATCTTTAACCATTTAGCATGTTGAGAAGCCATAGAATCAATAACTCTAACAAATGCTTCATAAGAATGGAAGAAACCATGACGACCAGTTAAAAGATAACCTTCTAACCAACCTTGACACATGTTTTCAGATAACATACCATCCATAACACGTCCATCACGAGCTAAGAATTCATCACTATTTTTTAAAGAACCCATCCAAGCTCTATTTTCATCATCAAATACATGACCTAATCTATTAGATAGAGTCTCATCAGGACCAAATATTCTAAAGTTTCTATTCTTATCATTTAATTTATAAACATCTCTAACATATTTACCTAATTCCACCATATCTTGAGCTACAACAGAACCAGGTTCTTTAATATGTAAAGCATAATCTCTAAAATCAGGAAGTATTAAATCTTTTAATAATTTACCACCATTAGCATTAGGATTACTACCCATACGTTTATCTCCCTTAGGAGCTAAATCTCTTAATTCTTTAATTAAAGCACCATTCTTATCAAATAAATTTTCAGGATGATAACTTCTTAACCAATTTTCTAATAGAGTAAGGTGATCTTCACCACTCATATCAATTGGAACTTGATGTGCTCTAAAAGTACCTTCAATTTGTTTATTATTAACTATCTTAGGACCAGTCCATCCTTTAGGAGTTCTAAGTATTATCATAGGCCAGAAAGGACGTTTATTATTATCTTTCTCTCTAGCATCTTTTTGAATCTTTTGAATCTTCTCAATAGCATTATCTAATGCTTTAGCCATAGCTTGATGCATCTTCATAGGTTCTTCACCAGAAACAATAACTGGATCCCAACCACAACCATGGAAGAAACTTAATAATTCATCTTCACTAATTCTAGAGAAGATTGTTGGATTACTAATCTTAAAACCATTTAAATGAAGAATAGGTAATACAGCACCATCATTCTTAGGATTTAAAAATTTATTAGAATGCCAAGAAGTAGCTAGAGAAGCAGTTTCAGCTTCACCATCACCAACTACAACTGTAGCAATTAAATTTGGATTATCAAATACAGCTCCAAAACCATGAGCTAAACTATAACCTAGTTCACCACCTTCATTAATAGAACCAGGTGTTTCAGGAGCAACATGTGAAGAAATACCACCAGGGAAAGAGAATTGCTTAAATAATTTCTTTAAACCAGCTTCATCATAAGAAACAGAAGGGTATACTTCACTATAAGTACCTTCTAAATAAACATGACTAACTATAGAATTACCACCATGTCCAGGACCTGATATATAAATCATATTTAAATCATATTTATTAATAACCCTATTTAGATGTGTATATATAAAGTTTTGCCCAGGAACCGTACCCCAGTGACCTACTATCTTTCTTTTTAAATCACTTCTTTGAAGTGGCCTTTTAAGTAACGGAT